>CAYFTQ010000140.1:0-6880 GCA_964346035.1 uncultured Roseospira sp.
ACATCGCCGTCCATGTTGAACAGCGGGCCGCCGGAGTTGCCCGGGTTGATGGATGCGTCGGTCTGGATGAAGTCGTCATAGGGGCCGGCGTTGATGTCGCGCGCCCGCGCCGAGATGATACCCGCCGTCAGCGAGCCGCCGAGGCCGAACGGGTTGCCGATCGCCAGCACCCAGTCTCCGACGCGCGAGGCGTCCGAATCGCCCCATGAGACGGCCGGCAGATCGGCGTCCGACTCCACTTTCAGCAGGGCGATGTCCGTTTTCTCGTCGCGCCCGATGATCTCGGCTTTCAGCGTGGTGTCGTCGCTGAGTGTTACCGTGACCTCGTCGGCATCGGCGACGACGTGGGTATTGGTGACGATATAGCCGCTCGTGTCGATGATGAACCCGGACCCCAGCGAGGTCGCCCGGTGCGGTCCCGGCATCGGGCGTTGGCCGTGCCGGTCGAAAAACTCGTCGAAGAACTCCTGGAACGGCGAGCCCTCGGGCAGGTTGGGGATCGACGGCCCGCGTTCGGTATCGACCCGCTGCGTGGTGGAGATGTTGACCACCGCCGGCAGCAGGCGGTCCGCCATGTCGGCGAAGCTATCGGGCGCCGGCCGGGCCTGAACCGGTGCCGCCGCCAGCGCCGCCAGCAGCAGCACGGCCGACAGCACGATGGTGGCCACAAGGCGCAGGTGAAACAGGTGGGCGTGGGTCGCCTCGACGCGTGCGGCGCGGGCGGCAGGGGTGGGCGAGGAACGATAAGGCACGAGACGACCTCCCGGTCTGGACGAAACAACAACACTCGGTACGAAACAACAGCACCAGGGACGCGATCCGAACGTCCGCCGACGGGCCGTGTTTCTGGCGGCGACCGATGCGCGGGTCGGTCGCGCGCCGAGAGCAGAGAGGGGCAGACGCGACGCCCGCCTGGCATGGCCTCGGTCCGCCATCGGTCACGAGCCGGTCTGGTCGGATATGGGCGCGTGGCCCGGGCCGATCAAGTTGCCCCGCAAGCACGCCGGACGCCCGCCTCCCCTGATGATCTAGGGACGGAAATGCGGCGATATCGGGGAGTTTGCATGAATTTCTCGCAAGGGTCCGGCAAGGCGACCGCAGCGGACCGGCCCGGCCCCGGGCTTGGTACTTTGCAAGCGGGGCGATCCGGTCTAGTGTCTGCCGCGAAGAAACGTCATGTTTTCCACCCCTCTTCGCGACGGGTATCGCCATGTCGATCGGCACCATACTGTTCAGCCGACTGCACGGCCGGCGGGTCGGCAGCGACCGCTTCGGCAACGCGTATTTCGAGGAGCGGCGCCCGCCCAAGGGGCGGCGGTGCAAACGCTGGGTCATCTACAAGGGTATGGCCGAGCCCTCGAAGGTGCCGCCGGAGTGGCATGCCTGGCTGCATCATACCGTGTCCGCGCCCCTGGCCGTGCTGGAACGGCCTTGGGTCAAGGACCACGTTCCCAATCTGTCCGGCACGTCGGGGGCCTACGTTCCATCGGGCGACGAACGGCGCGGCGGCGTCCGGCGTCCGGCCTCGGGCGACTATGAAGCCTGGACCCCGGGGCGCTAACCCCGGGCGCGGACGCGAAAGGCCACCCCATGATGCCCGAGAAGACCCGGGAACTTGCTGTCGGAACCGCCGTTCTGGGCTTGGCGGTCGCGGTGTTCCTGTACAGTTCCAGTGGCATGCAGGGGACCAGCGGGCCGGCCGTCCTGTCCGATGGCAGCTACCTCCTGGCGGCCCGATTCGGCCAGGCCGACGGGATCGCGGCGGGGACCGAGGTCCGCCTGGCCGGCATGCCCGTCGGCAAGGTGGTGGACATGCGGCTGGATCAGTACTACCGCGCCGTGTTGATCTTTCGCATCAGTGACGATATCGAGTTGCCGGCCGATTCGGCCGCCATGATCCAGACCGACGGCCTGCTGGGAGGCAAGTTCGTGGAACTGGAGCCGGGCGGCGCCCTGGACGTGCTGGAGCCGGGCCAGTCCTTCGACTACACGCAGGATTCAGTCATGATCGAAAGCCTGCTGTCCAAGGTGGTGGCGCGCGCCAAGCAGGACCGGGGGATGGATCCGGACAAGCAGGTGGGGTACTGAACCCCACCGAACCCCACCAAGGGGTGCAGCGCTGTGAAGCATGGAGCCAGGGCTAGAGGGGCGGGTGGATATGTCGCGCAATCCGATTGAGACTATTCTGGGCGCGCTGGTCCTGCTGGTCGCCGCCGTCTTCCTCGTGTTCGCCTACACCACGGCGGACCTCAAGCAGGTGCGCGGCTATGACATCGCGGCGCGCTTTACCAAGGTGGGCGGGCTGACCGTGGGCGGCGATGTCCGCATGGCGGGCATTCAGGTGGGCTCGGTCACGGACCTGTCGCTGGACCCCGAGACGTTCGAGGCCGTGGTGTCCATGAGCATCCTGGAAAGCGTGGCCCTGCCCGAGGATTCCAGCGCTCTGATCGCCAGCGACGGCCTGCTGGGCGGAAGCTACGTCAAACTGGTGCCGGGCGGCGCCGAGCAAAACCTGAAGCCGGGCGCCAGTCTGGATCGGACCCATGACTATCAGTCGCTGGAGGATCTGGTGGGCGAGATCATCTTCCTGGCCACGCAACCAGCCGGCGGCGGCCAGTGAGCCTTTTGCGCCGGGCCGTCCGCGACGAGGTTCGATGAAAACTCTTTCCCTGTCTCGCGATGTTCCGCACCCGCCCGCCGCCGTCTATGACGTGATCGCGGACATCGACCGCTATCCTCAGTTCATGCCGGGCTTCAAGGCCACCGTGGTGGAGGGCTGGGACGGCGACGTCCTGCGCGTCCGTCAGACCGTTGGCGCGGGCGGACTGACGCGCACCTTTCGCTCCCGGGCCACATTCCACCCGCCGGAGTGCATCGATATAGCCAGCCACGAGGCGCCCTTCCGGGAACTGCGTCAACAATGGCGGTTCGAGCCTCTGGCCGGCGGCCGGCGCACGCGGGTTCACCTGGAGGCGCGCTATCGCATGACCGACCCCTTCGCCGGCGCGGTTTTCAGCCGCGTCTTTCCCGGCCTTTTGCGCGGGGGGCTGTCGGCCGTTGGGCGCCGGGTGGAGGCCCTGTCCCGGCGCGGCGCGCCGGCCGGGCGCTAACCCTGGAACGCGCACGCCGAGGGGGCTGGACCGGCGCTGCCGGAGCAGGCAGGATCGCGCCACCATGGACAGGCCGACAGAGGGCGAGGAACGGGTGACAGAGCACAGCGACAGCAGCGCGCCGGCCGGGGCTGGCGCCGGCGGCGACCGCGCGGCGGGGGCGGAACCGGCCCAGGACCCGCGCAAGATCCGCGCCATGTTCGATCTGGTGGCGCCGCGCTATGACCAACTTAACGACATCATGAGCTTCGGCATCCATCGCGGCTGGAAAAAGAAGATGCGCCGGCGCGCCGGCAAGCCGTCGGGCCGCGGCCTGGCGCTGGATGTCGCCGGCGGCACCGGCGACGTGGCCAGCACCCTGGCCGAGACGGGCTGGTCGGTCGTGGTGCTTGATCCATCCGAGGGCATGATGCGCGAGGGCCGCGACCGCAACTTCGGCCCACGGGTGCGCTGGGTGGGCGGCGACGGCACCGCGATTCCGTTTCCGGACGCCACCTTCGATCTGGTCACCATTGCCTTCGGTCTGCGCAATATCCTGGACCGGCGCGCCGCCCTGGCCGAGGCTCGGCGCGTACTGGTTCCGGGCGGCGCCTTTCTGTGCCTGGAGTTCTCAACCCCGAACCGTCTCATCCGGGGGCCGTACCGGGCCTATTCCAGCCGCATGATCCCGCGCGTCGGCGCGGCCGTGTCCGGCCAGCCGGCGGCTTATCAGTATCTGGTCGACTCGATCGCCGCCTTTCCCGACCAGAAGACGCTGGCCGTCTGGATGACGGAGGCCGGGTTCAACGATGTGTCCTGGCGCAACCTGTCGTTCGGGATCGCTGCACTGCATCGGGGGCGGCGTCCGGCGGACAAGCCGTGAGCGGGTCTTCGGGGCGGTCCGGGCCACCCGACGATCCGTTGACCGGCCCGAAGACGCGGCCATCCTGGCTGGAAATCGCGGGGTACGCCATCCGGCCGAGGACGCTGCCGCTGTCGCTGTCGCCGGTCGTGGCCGGCGCGGCCCTGGCCTGGGCCGGCCAGGGCGCCTTGCGGCCTGACCTGACCGCGCTGGCCGCGCTGTCGGCGCTGGCCATCCAGGTCGGCACCAACCTTCACAACGATGCCGCCGATACCCTCAACCGCACCGACAATGCGGACCGGCTGGGGCCGCCCCGTGTCAGCGCGCAGGGCTGGCTTTCGCCGGGCCGGGTGCTGGCGCTGGCGCATGGGGCCTTTGCGGTGGCGGTGGCGTGCGGGGCCTGGCTGGTGTGGGCCGGCGGCTGGCCGATTCTGGGCATCGGTCTTCTGTCGGTGCTGGCCGGGTATGCCTATTCGGCCGGGCCGTGGCCGATTTCTCGCGGTCCGTTGGGCGAGGCGTTCGTGGTGTTGTTCTTCGGCGTCGTGGCGGTTGGGGGGGGGGCCTACCTCAATGGCGCGCCCGTGGACGCCGCAACGCTGCTGATGGGGGGTGTCGTCGGGTTGCCGGCGGCGGCGGTGCTGCTGGTCAACAACACCCGCGACCGCGCCGGCGATGTCCGCGCCGGACGGCGGACGTTGGCCATCATCCTGGGGCGGGAGCGCGCCGTGCTGGCCTACGGCGGCTTTCTGGGTGGTGCCCTGGCGGGGCTGCCGGGCGTGGCGCTGCTGGCGCCGGACCTGGCCGGCGCGCTGTTCGGTCTGGTCAGCGCGCCGGCGGCCTGGCGGGCCACGCGGGCGCTTTGCGCCGCGCGCACCGGGGCGGCCTTCAATGCGTCCCTGGCGCGCACGGGCCGGTTTCAGGTCATCCTGGTCTTGACCTCCGCGCTTGGCTTGGTGCTGTTTTAGGCACCATCGCGCGTCCGCGCGGTGCGCTGCCGCCGCCATCAGGGATGTTGCCGCGATGATCGAAATCCTGCTGCCCTTCGGGCTGGCCTTCATCATGTTTTCCATCGGCCTGGGGCTGCGGGTGGCGGACTTCACGCGCGTCGTCCGCATGCCGCTGGCTCTGGGCGCCGGCCTGGCCAACCAGATCGTCTTGTTGCCGCTGATCGGGGCCGCGCTGGCCATGCTCTATCTGGCCCAGCCCGGTGCGACGCCGGTGTTCGCCCTGGGCATCATGGCATTGGCGGCGTGTCCGGGCGGCATCACGTCCAACCTGCTGACCGTGCTGGCGGGCGGCAGCGCGGCGCTGTCTATCTCCATGACGGCCGTTTCCAGCCTGATCGGCATCGTCACGGTGCCGCTGATCCTGGGGTTGAGCCAGGGCCTGATGATGGGCGAGGCGGGTGCCGTCGCCCTGCCGGTGGAGCGCATCCTGATGGGCGTGTTCGGCGTGACGGGGGTTCCGATCGTCTTGGGGATGGTGCTCAACAACCGCTTTCCGCGCACCAGCGAAGCCGTGCGTCCGCTGGCGCGCGGACTGGCCACCGGCATGTTCGCGCTGATCGTGGTCGGCGCCTTTGTCGGCCAGCGCGAGACCATGGTGGCGCACCTGCTGGACATCGGCCCGTTCGTATTGGCGCTGAACGTCGGCACCATGGCGCTTGGACTGGCGTCCGCCCGTATGCTGCGCCTGAATCTGGCCGATACGGTTGCCATTGCGATGGAAGCCGGGTTGCAGAATGTCGCGTTGGCCATCTTCATCGCCACTTCGGTGCTGGGTCTGACCGAGATGGTGGTGCCGGCGATACTCTATGCTCTCATGATGAACCTGAGCGCGGCGATCTTCATTGCCTGGGCACGCGGCCGGGCGCGGGCGCGCGCGCGAGCCGGCGCCAAGGGCCACGCCTGATCTCAGCCCAATGCGCCACCCGGCGCGAACAGAACCACGCCGCCGGGCCGGGCCAGCGCCGCCAGCAGCAGGCCGGCGCGGTCGGCGGTGGCCAGGGCCAGCGTGGTCGGCGCCGAGATGGTGGCCAGCAGGGGGAGTCCCACCCGTGCGGCTTTCTGCACCAATTCCACCGAACAGCGGCTGGACATGACGACGAAGCCGGCGCGCGGGTCCAGGCCGGCGCGCACGACGGCGCCGATCAGTTTGTCGAGCGCGGAATGGCGCCCGACATCCTCGCGCGCCATTACGATGGCGCCGGTCGCGTCGCAGAAGGCGGCGGCGTGCATCGATCGGGTATGGGTGTTCATCGGCTGGTGATCCGGCAGCGCCGCGAAGGCGCGCGCCATCACCGCGGGGGTGATGCCCGCCGGTAGCGGCCCGACGCGGGGCAGGGCGGGGCGGGCCTGTTCGACCATCCGAACGCCGCACAGGCCGCAGCCCGAGCGGCCCTCCAGGCCACGTCGGCCGGCCAGGCGCTCGCCGTCGACGCGCTCGGGATCGACGGTCAGGCACAGTTCCCGGGCGCCGTCGTCGAGCGGGCGGACCCTGCTGACCCAGAGCGCGGCGGCATCGGGTATCAACCCTTCGGCCAAAGAGAAGCCGAGTGCGAAGTCCTCCAGGTCCTGCGGTGTCGCCATCATCACGGCAAAGGGATCGCCATTGTAGAGCATGGCGATCGGCGCTTCCTCGGCCAGCGCCCAGTTCACCGCGCCGACGCCATGGTCCTCGGCTGTAGCCGGGCGGTGCAGCGCCGCCCGGACAGAACGCGGCGGTCGCTTGGCCAGCAAGCTCACCGCCGTTACTCCGCCGCCTCGGGCGCGGCGGCCGCCGCGCCGGTGTTGGCGCGCGTGACCTGAACGGCGGTGACCTTGTATTCCGGGCAGTTGGTGGCCCAGTCCGAATTGTCGGTGGTCACCACGTTGGCGCCGGTGACCGGGTGGTGAAAACCGTGATTATCGAACTGGACGGCAAGATGGCC
>CAYFTQ010000141.1:0-6872 GCA_964346035.1 uncultured Roseospira sp.
ACCTGCACGAAACCCTCAGGGAGCAGGGCCTGGCGTTCGAGGACGTCACCGGCCACGCCGATATCCGTTATCGTGTCATTCCGTATACGCCGGCCTTGTTCCGCGATCCGCTGATGATGCGCGTTCACTTTCCTGAGCGGCGCGGCGCCCTGCGGGATTTCCTGCGCCAGGCCTCCGACGTCGCAAGCATCTGCTACTTCAATTATAGGTACACCGGAGAGACGATCGGTCGCGCTTTGATGGGTTTCGAGTTCGAGCGGCCCGAGGATCGCGTGGCGTTCGACGCCGTCATCGCCGATGCGCGCAGCGTCGTGACCTGCCGCCCGGTCGAGCCCGGCGCCATCCGGCGCATGCTGGGGGCTGATTCCGATGCCGGTTCCGATGCCGATTGACACCGATGCCGGTTCCGATTGCGATTGACCGGATCCCGGGGCCGGCCAGCCACCCGACCCGAACCGACCCGACCCGGCCGGGCGACGCGGCGGCGCAGGCCCCATGGATCGGGCTCAGGCGTTCGATGTCCCCTGGCGGACGGCCTCGACCAGCGCGCGCGTGGCCGCGCGCACGGCGCGGGCCGCGTCGAGGTTATGGTCCTCGACGATCAGTTCCGCGTGATTGTCGATGGCGCCCAGGGCGTTCATCAGGTCGTGGCGGGCCTGACGCGCCGCCGGCGCCATCGGGTCGGGACCGGCGCTGGCCGGGCCGATCAGGTGCTCCACCTGGGCCAGGCGCCGGGTGATCACGGCGATGTCCTGGCGCAGGGCCGTATCCCGTCCGTCCATCCCCGCATCGCCGGGCGGGCCCGCCAGGGCATCGACGGCGGAGGCTAGGCACGCCAGCGCTTGCGGCGGGCTCATGGGCCTTGCTCCCGTCGCCATGCGACCAGGTCGTCCGGCGCCATCGGTCGCGCGAACAGGAACCCTTGCGCCAACTCGCACCCCATGTCGCGCAGGGCTTCGGCCTGGGCCGCTCCCTCGATACCCTCGGCAACGGTCTTGGCGCCCAGGGTGCGGCCCAGATTGACCACCAGGCGGACGATCTGGTTGGCGCGATTGTCGTCCAGCATTTCGGCGATGAAGGTCTGATCGATCTTGATTTCGTTGAAGGGCAGCCGCTGCAGGTGCATCAACGATGAATGGCCGGTGCCGAAGTCGTCCATCGAGATGAAAAACCCCCGCAGGCGCAGGGCGGTCAGGGTTCGTTCCACGCGGTCCGGGTCCTGTAGTGCGGCGGTTTCGGTTAGTTCCAGGGTGAAGTCCTGGGGCCGCCCGCCGGCCGCGCGCAACGTGTCGCACAGCAGGTCCGCCAGTCGGGCGTCCAGCAGGCACAGGGCAGACATGTTGACGGCGCAGCGGACCCCGTCTCCGCGCCAGCAGGCGGATTCGCTTACCGCGCGGGCGACGACGTAGCGCAACAGCCGCAGCGACAGGCCGGCGTCGCGCTCGACCGCCGGCACGAACTGCGCCGGCGGGATGACGCGGTCGTCGGTGGGCCAGCGCACCAGGGCTTCCGGCCCTTGATAGGTGCCGGTCGCCAGGCAGACCTTGGGCTGGTAGGCCAGGGTCAGCAGCTGCTGGCTGATCGCCCCGCCGATGGCGTCCGGTGTGATGGAGTGGTTTTCCTGCTCGAAGGCGCTCAGCGCGCCGCGCAGCATGGCGGCCGAGACCGGCTTGGGCAGGGGGTCGAGCATGCGCAGGCCAAGCCGCTGGCCGATCCGGTGCGCGGACCGCATGACCTCCGGGTCTGCGCCGCTCAGCAGTGCAAGGGCGATGGTGCTGGCGCGCGGTGCCAGTTCGGACAGAACCGTCAGGCCGTCCATGTCCGGGAAAGACAGGTCCAGGAAGATCAGGTGCGGCGCGAAGCTCTCCAGGGTCGCGAGGCCACGCTCCGGGCTATCGACGGCCAGCGCCGACCAGCGCGCATTTGATGCCGCGCGCAGGAAGAACGAGCGGAAATCCGGGTCGTCTTCGATCAGCAGCACGCGCAGGCGGCGGTCGTGCGGCGGCAGCGGACCATCGCCCGGGGTCTCGGAGTCCTCAGGGGCGGGCGTGGCCGCGTCGGTTGTGGCCGCGCTGGTCATGGTCTGGTCTCCTGTTCCGCTGGCGGCGTGGCGGCCAGCACGGCGCGCATCTGCGCCAACAGGTGGGTGAGGTTGATGGGTTTGGCGGCGAAGTCGTCGCAACCGGCGTCCATGGCCGCCGCCTTGTCCTCGCTCATGGCATGAGCGGTCAGGGCGATCACGGGAATCCGGGCGGAGGCGGGGTCGGCCTTGAGCCGACGCGTGACGGTCAGTCCGTCCACGTCCGGCAGTCCGATATCCATCAGGATGACATCGGGCTGTGTCTCGGCGACGGCTGGCGCGACGCCCTCGCCGGTTCCGACCGTGGTCACGGTGAAGCCGCGCCGGCTCAGAAGCCGGGCCAGGACGCGCGCGTTGTCCTCGATGTCTTCGACCAGAAGCACGGTTGTCATGATGTTTGGGCCTCCGTGAGATCGGCCGAGGGGCCGGGCTTCGGCTCGATCAGGGCGCAGACGCTGTCGTGCTGGTCCAGACCGGGCGCCAGAACCGCGGCGATCAGGTGATCCAGTTCCAACTCGCCCTTGCGGACAACGGCCTGGCAGCGTTCGCCCAGCCAGACCTCGTCGGCGGGTGTCAGCTCGATGCCGGTGATGACACGAATGGGAACGTTGGCCGTACGTGGATCGGCCCGCATTCTCTCTATGATGGTGAAGCCGTTGGCTCCGGGCAGGGAGAGGTCCAGCAAGACCAGAGCGGGTACCGTGGCCCGGAGCCAGGCCAGCGCGTCGCTCCCGTCGCTCATGCGGACCACGGACAGGCCGGCGCGTTCTATGGCGCTGGCCAGGGCGTGCAGCAGGCCGCCGTCGTCTTCCACCACCAGGATCGGCGCCTGATCCGGATCGCCGGCTTCTTCCGGATGGTCCGGGTCCACCCCGCAGGCCAGGCAGCCGTGCAGGCTTTCCAGCAACATGTCGCCGTCCGCCTTCATGCGGCGGGCGCGGCCGCACAGACCGACCAGTAGCGGCTCTTCCTGGTTCGGCCCGCTGCCGGTGATGCCGAACACCGGCACCGTGGCGATGTCCGGGTGGCGGCTCAGGGCCTCCCGGAAGGTCGCCATGGCCTGGTAGGCGTCGGCGCTCAGGATCAGGGCCATGTCCGGCCTGTGCGCCCGTGCCCGTTCCAGGGCGTCGCCGGTGTCGATGGCGCCGACCGGGGCCAGGTTGATGCGCCGCAGGGCCCGCATGTGCCGATAGCGTCGATCCGTGTCCGCATCGACGACCAGAACCATCGGCGTTGCACGATTGGTCCAGGTCCGCACTCCGATCGGGACCGGCGCTGATCCCTCAGTCTTGGGGTCCGATATGTCGCAACCAATGACTGGCACAACGATATCGAACCGCGACCCCTCGCCCGGACGACTCTGCACGGAGATGGTCCCGCCCATCAGGTCCATGATCTGGCGCGTCAGAGCGAGGCCGACCCCGGAGCCGCCCCGCTGGGCGCGGACGTACGTGTTGGCCTGCTCGAACATCTCGAAGATGCGCCCGGTTTCCTGCTCGGTCATGCCGATCCCTGTATCGGTGACGGAGAACAGCAGGTCCGTTCCATCGCAGCGCGCTTGCAGGGTGATGGCCCCGTTGTCGGTGAACTTGGCGGCGTTGGAGATCAGGTTGATCAGGCACTGGCGCAGGCGCAGGCGATCGATCATGACGCTGGCGGGCAGTCCGCGAGCAAAGATGGCGAAGGTATTGCCGCGCTTGCGTGCCAGCGCGGTGCCCATGGTGCGCAGTTCCTCGGTCAAGGCGGTCAGGTCGGTGGGTTCCGGCATCAGGGTCATGCGACCGGATTCGATGCGCGCCAGATCCAGGATGCCGTTGATCAGGTCCAGCAGATGGTTGGCGGCGGCCATGATGTCGCGGCTGTCGTCTTTCAGGGCCTGGTTGTCGCTGGCTTCGGCCTCGTCCGCGATCATCTCGGCATGCAGCGTGACGGCGTTGAGTGGTGTGCGCAGTTCGTGGCTCATGTTGGCCAGGAAGCGTGACTTGGCGGCGTTGGCCGATTGTGCGTTCTGCAAGGCGAGGTTGTCGCGCAGGTCGTGGAACATGACCATGTAGCGATAGGGTCCGGCCTGTTGCAGGTCGTTGACCGCCACTGTGACGGGGACATGCTCGCCCTCGCGCAGCACGGCGGTCAGGGTGCGGCTCGCCTCCGGGGGCTTGAGGGTGGCCTGACTGGGCGCGGCCTCCAGGGCTTCCAGGCCGAGAGCGTGGGCGTCCTCTGGCACCAGCAGCACGCTGGCCTGGCGCCCGAGAAGCTCGTGCCGTCGCCAGCCGAACAGCGTTTCGGCGGCGTGGTTGATGTCCTCGATCGCGCCGGCGTCGGAGACCAGCACCTTGGCGTCGATGGATGTCTCGAACACCCGGCGCATGTCATTGCTGGCCTGGCGGGCACGCATGATCTGCTGTTCCAGACGAACGACCAGAACCCGAAGGTCGCGCGCCAGTTCGCCGAACTCGTCGCGACGGTCTATCAGGCCGACGGCCAGGGCGCCTGCGCCGGTCCCCGGCTCGTACATCCGGATGTCCCGCAGAAGCCGGCCCAGCGGCCGCAGCAGAAAGGCCCCCAGGACCAGGAACACTATCGTCCCCAGGACCAGGAATCCGGCCGCAAGCAGCACCGAGCGGTCCAGCGCCAGGCCCATCCGCGCCAGAAGGGGGATCGGATCGCTGACGGCACCCAGGATCAGGATCTGATCGCTGCCGGGATGCAACCGGAAACGGCGCAGAACGGTCACCTGTTCGTTCCGCCTCAGGGCCAGGGGATCGGGGTGAACGGCCATCAGGGCTTCCAGGTCGGAACCGGACGCAAGCGCCGACGCCTGCCGGCCATGTCCCGACAGCAGGCGACCCGTGTCGTCGAACACCATCAGGCTGCCCGAGTCGACGCGCAACCCGGCCAGACTGAAGACCAGGCCATGAAAGCTGGTTTCCAGGATCAGGGCCAGACGGTGCGAGCCCCCCTCGTCCCTGATCGCGCGCGAGAACCGCATGACGATCGGTTCCATCTGGTCGCTGAAGTCTGTCGGGGATGCACGGCGCTCGGGGACGATCACGCGCGACGTCATCTGGTGGCCTGCGGTCAGGTCTTGCAGTCCGGCCAGGTCCGCGTCAGCGACGGGGGTGGGATTGGTTTTGGCCTGCATCAGACGACCCGAGAAGGGTTCGCGATGCGCCCTTACCAGGACCTGTTCAGTCCTAATGTCGATCAGAGCCAGCCGGCTCAGCCCGTCCCTGGCCCGCGCGAAGGACAGCATCAGTGCCCGCGCATGGTCCAGGGCATGGGTTCGATCAGCGGGCGACCGGGCGTCCAGGGAAGCCAGCACCTCGGCGATGGCCCGGCTCTCCGCCAGGAAAGTCAAATCCTCGGCGATCCTCTGGCCGTGGTCCTGGACGAACCCGCGCGCCGCCAGGGTCAGGCTCTTCAACCGGTCCTCCGCCCTTTCATTGATGCGGGCGTTGGCCCCATGCCAGGTCACCGCGCCGATGGCGGTCAACATGACAAGAGTGAACACCGCGAACACGGCGGCCATTTTGGT
Organism: uncultured Roseospira sp.; assembly: GCA_964346035.1. Lineage (GTDB taxonomy): Bacteria > Pseudomonadota > Alphaproteobacteria > Rhodospirillales > Rhodospirillaceae > Rhodospira. Next base: position 5,616 of record CAYFTQ010000141.1, read on the forward strand.
CCCCAGGGGAATGTCGCGCCAACGCGGTTGCAACGGGCGTCGCGGGCGCGGTTGGGATGCGTGCATGAGCGTTTAATCCCCGAGCGGCGGCCATTCTGGCCACCGAACATGTTTGAGCGGGCTTGCTGCCGGTCTCCGCGCCGATCGACGCTTTCAGAGCCTTGCTGTCCCCCTTGCGCCTTCCTTGCGGTTTTGCGAGCCCTGTGTTCTTCCGTTCCTTCCCCCCCGCCCTTCGCGGTGCTCAGGGGCCGGGCCGTTCCCGGCGGGCGTGAACCTTGGCCGCCAGCAGGTCCGGCGGCATGATGATGACCACGTCACCATCCTGATCCTCGACGGCGACTTCCGTCCCTGTGGGCCGTTCGCCCTGCAACACGCGCTCCACCAGCGCGACCATGACGGAAAGCTTGAAAGGCTTGGCGATCACCGCATCGGCGCCGCAGCGGCGCGCCAGGTCGAGCGCCACGCTGACCGGACGCCCCTTGCCGGAGGTGGCCACGACGGGGATTGTGGCCTGGCGGTTCTTGACCGTGCGAATGACCTCAAGCCCGGAACGGCCCGGCAACTCCAGGTCGGTCAGCACCAGGTCGGGCAGGGGGTCCTCGGTGACCGTCGCGACTGCAGCCTCGCCGTCCGCCAGGGCGGTGACGGCATGGCCGGCCCGCTCCAGAGCGCGCGCCACGACCGCGCGCAGGTCATCGTCATCCTCCACCAGAAGAACCCGGGCCATCCTGTCGCCTCCTTACCGTCAAACTGCTCCGGGGCGGGCGCTGCCGATGCAGCAGGGCGACGCCATCCGGCACACGAAAAGGGTATGAAACCATCCTGGCGACGTCACGCATCGGGGTCACGGTGCTTTCGCGTCGACCCAGCGGCCACCCGGTCAGATGAGGCTTATCGTTACGGTTTTCCTGCCCCCTGGGGCAAATAGAAAATTGCATACACAGCGCTGCCGCACCTACTAAAGGTAACGGCGGGCATGAAAACCGCACAAATCAGAAGCGGTGTGGTGACCGAATCGAGAAACGGGTCGTGCGGTCACTCGGCCCCAATTGGTTATCGCTGCCCTCCGGCTCAATCAACCGGAAGGAACGTCTGCGATGGGGCAGGCGATCCTTGGGGTGCGAGGTCTGCTTTTTCGGTTGAAGGCTTATTCCCCTGCGTCCGGGGACCCCATGATGTGGGGTGCCCGGTGACCCTTGCCGCCACCAGCGGCGCCAACCGGACGCAGGGGGATAAGCCGGTCCGGTTGATCAGCCG
>CAYFTQ010000142.1:0-6856 GCA_964346035.1 uncultured Roseospira sp.
GATCAGGTCTTGGCGCCGCTGGCGCAGGCGATGCAAAGCGGCGTGGCCGGGTCGAAGGCCAGCCGTTTTTCCGCAATGGGTTCACCACACTGCACGCAGAAACCATAGTCGCCGTCCGCCATGCGGGTCAGGGCGGCGTCGATGCGCTTCAATTCGATGCGGCGACGGCGCTCCGTTTCCTGCGCCATGGCCTGATGCTGCAACGCATCCATGCGGGATAACCGGCCCATGGCCGTGTCGCCCGCATCGACCGCCGCGCGATCGGCCACTGTGCTGGCCTCGTCGGTCAGAATCTCCTCGCGATGCCGGTCCAGTCGGGTCCGGATGTCGGCAAGGTCCAGATCGGTCCGCTCGGTCACGCTGGTGTCTCCGCCTGCTGCGCTGTCGGGCCGGGGGAATGCCCCTGGCGGGGCGGGGTTCGGATCACCGCCACCGTGCGCCAGGACCCCCGGCGATCGAAAAAGCATGACACGACTGTGACGTTGCGCCAAAGGGTTTCGGGACTGGCCCGGACGCCTCATCATGGCAAGGGACAAGGGTCCCGACCGGCGCCGTCCGGACCTGCCCTTCCCGTGTGATACCGCTCGACGAAAAGGGGGACTTTTTCGCAGAGCGATCTGAGGCGATCCGATCCCCCCATGTCCGTCCGCGCGTCCCTTCGCGCGCGTCCCTTCGCGCGCGCGGCCGCGCGCGATCAATTCGGTCTTGAAATGGCGCCCGAAACGCGTCAGACCCTCCCTTTGACGACATATTCATACTTTCGGCGGCATCATCCTTCTTGGGACACGGGCCTTCGTAGGGCGCGGGCCTTCTTGGGGGGCGGGCCGCGCGTCGCGTCGGCTGTCCGGGCTCTCCGGTCCCGATCCCAACGAACCCGACAAGGAAGCATGATGTTCTCCACGCCGCCCGATGCCGAGACCCTGGCCCGCATGCGCGAGCGCGTTCATCTGGTGGATGCGGCAACCGTGATGGACTGGCAGCGGATCGGATCGGCGCTGATCATCGACGTGCGCGAACCGCACGAGTTCGTGCGCGGCCATATCCCGGGCGCGCTGCTAAGGCCGTTGTCGGCCTTTGATCCGGCCGCCATTTCGGCGCTTCAGAACGGCCACCGGATGGTGCTGCATTGCGCCGTCGGGGTGCGGTGCGGGCATGCCGCCATGGTCCTGGTGCGCCACGGGCATCCGGGGCCGATCCACCGAATCGAGGGCGGCATTTCCGCCTGGCAGGCCCTTGGCGGACCGCTGGAGTCCGGGTCCTGGCGTTGACGCCGGGGCCACAAGACCGCGTCGTAACCGCGCCGGGCGCAATAATTTTACGGTTTCGTGACGGGCGCCGCCGGAGCCCCCGCGCCGGAACCGATTGCAAACTCGGCCCGGGCGGGACGATGATGGTGGTTGTCCGCACCGTGGGGGTCTGTCCCGCGCGGGCGGAACGCCGCATCTTGCCGGCGCCGGACGGGTCGGGGTCGTTGCATCCGATCGGCTCAAGAAGGGCACAAGCCCTCGGTCCGGGACGTCGGTTCGTTCCGAGGGAGGACGTCGAGCCATGCTGTTCTCCAACGCCGTCCGGCGCGAGGAACCGCACCGGGCCGTTTCCATGCCGCTGCACGATGACCGTCGCACCTTTCTTGTGGTCGTGGACCAGACCGACGAGATGAACGCCGCCCTGCGCTATGCCTGCCGGCGGGCGGTCGCCACCGGCGACCATATTGCGCTGCTGCACGTCAGCAATCCGGCCGAGTTCGAGCATTTCATGTTTGTGGGCGAGCGCATGCGCGAAGAGGCCCGCGAGCGCGCCGAGGAACTGTTGCAGCGCAAGGCGTCGCTGGTGCGGCGCCTGACCGGCCGCATGCCGGCGCTGTTCGTGCGCGAGGGCAAGCCGACCGACGAGATGCTGGCGCTGCTGGAGGAGGAGCCGGGGATCTCGGTGGTGGTGCTGGGCACGCGTCCCGGGTCCGACGGCCCCGGCCCGTTGGTCGCCGCGCTGACCGGCAAGCATGCCCACCGCCTGCGGGCGCCCCTGACCCTGGTGCCCGGGACGCTGAAGGATGACGAGATCGACGCCCTGACCTGAGGCCCGGTCAGGGCTGGCCCGGATTTCCCGCCACCGCGCGGCCCGGCACCCGAGGCGTCGGGCCGTAGCGGCGCGCTCGGGTCAGGACGGCGCCGTCAGGTCGCACGGGCGCGTGAAGGCCGTCAGCCGCCCCCAGCCGGGGCCAAGGTCGGCCCAACGCGCGCCGTCGTCGCGGGCGTCCACCGTGGCCAGGGCGGCGGTCGGGTAGGTGCCGCGCAGGCGCTCAAGCGCCGCCGCGTCGCCATCGGGGGCCAACAGGTGCGCCGCCTGTTCCAGCGCCGGATTATGGCCGATCGCCAGCACCGTCTCCAGGGCCTCGTCCAGGCCGCGCAGGAACGCCAGCAGCGCGCCGACCTCGAAGGTGTACAGCGCCGGTTCGATCCGCGTCGGCAGGGTCGCAAGGCCGGGCGAGACGCCCGCCAGCGTCTGGCGCGCCCGCGTGGCGGAGGAACACAGCACCAGCGCGGGAGGCGGGGCCAGCGCGCCCACGACGGCCGCCATCGCGGCGGCGGCCCGGTCGCCCCGGGGGGCCAGTGGGCGCGCGTGATCATCCAGGTCGGGCGCGTCCCACCTGGATTTCGCGTGCCGCAACAGGTATAGCCGTCGGGTCATGGCGCGGTCCCCGTCATGGCCGCCGTTTCCGAATCGTCATTTGACGGCGGCGGCGTCGTTCGCCTGAATGAACGGTCGGGTCCGGCAAGGCGCAAGCCGGGCGCGGCAAGGTCGGGTCCGTGCCGCGCCCATGCCGGATCCGGTCGTTCGCCCGCCGTTGAGGAGAGCCCAGACATGACCACCGTACCGGAGAGCGACCGCGAGACCGCGGCCGAGGGCCTGGACGCGCCCGCCTCGGTGGCCGACATCGCGGCGGCGGCGGCGGCCCGCGACATCACGCTGGATTCGCCGGAGCGGTTCATTAACCGCGAGCTTTCTTGGCTTGAGTTCAACTTCAGGGTGCTCGATGAGGCCCGCAACACTCGCCATCCGGTGATGGAGCGGGTTCGCTTCCTGTCCATATCGGCGTCCAACCTGGACGAGTTCTATATGGTTCGCGTCGCCGGGCTCAAGGGTCAGATCGCCGCCGGCGTGAACAAGGCCAGCCAGGACGGCCGCACGCCGGCGCAGCAGCTTGACGAGATCAACAGCACGGCGCGCGCTCTGCTGCAGGAACAACAGGCCATCTGGCACGATCTGCATGGCGTCTTGCGGGACCAGGGCGTGGAGGTGCTGGGCCTGGGCGAGTTGACGGCGGACGAACGGGCCTGGCTGGAAGACCACTTCAACACCCAGATCTTCCCCATCCTGACCCCGCTGGCCATCGACCCGGCGCACCCGTTTCCGTTCATCCCGAACCTGGGTCATGCCCTGGTGCTCCAGCTTCGGCGCGAAGGGGGCGGCGAGGGCCTGCGCGCGCTGGTGCCGTTGCCGGGCCAGGTGAACCGCCTGATCCGGCTGGCCGGGCCGGGACATCGCTATGTGTTGCTGGAGGATGCCGTCGGCCTGTTCCTGGGCCGCCTGTTCCCGGGCTTTCATGTCGAACAGGCCGGTCACTTCCGGGTCATCCGCGATTCCGAAATGGAAATCGACGAGGAAGCCGAGGACCTGGTCAGCAGCTTTGAAAGCGCGCTGAAACGGCGTCGGCGCGGCCACTGCATCCGGCTGACCCTGAACAGCGGCATGCCGGAGCCGCTGGTGCGCATGATCTGCGGCGAGATGGGGGTGGCCGAGGCCGACCTGTTCCGCCTGGACGGCCCCATCGGCATGGCCGACCTCAAGCAGTTGATTGCCGATGATCGGCCGGACCTGCAGTTCGTGCCCTACACCGCGCGTTTCCCGGAGCGCATCCGCGACTTCGGCGGCGACTGCCTGGGGGCCATCCGCGAAAAGGACATCGTCGTCCATCACCCTTACGAATCCTTTGACGTGGTGGTGCAGTTCCTGCGCCAGGCGGCGGCCGATCCGCATGTGGTCTCGATCAAGCAGACGCTCTATCGCACCTCCAACAACTCGCCCATCGTGGCCGCGCTGGTCGAAGCCGCCGAGAGCGGCAAGACCGTGACGGCCATGGTGGAGTTGAAAGCCCGCTTCGACGAGGAAGCAAACATCCGCTGGGCGCGCGATCTGGAACGCGCCGGGGTGAACGTCGTCTACGGATTCATGGACCTGAAGACGCACGCCAAGATCTCATTGGTTGTGCGCCGGGAAGGGGCCGGGCTGCGTTCCTATGTTCACTTCGGCACCGGCAATTATCATCCGATCACGGCCAAGGTTTATACGGACCTGTCCTACTTCACCGCCGACCCGGCGCTGTGTCGGGATGCCGCCACGGCCTTCAACTACATGACCGGATACGCCCGGCCCAAGGGCATGGAAAAGCTGGTGCTGGCGCCGCTGTCCCTGAAAAGCCATCTGATCGACCTGATCGAGGCGGAGATCGCCCATGTCCAGGCCGGCCGTCCGAGCGCCATCTGGGCCAAGATGAACAGCCTGGTGGACAAGGCCGTGATCGACGCGCTGTACCGGGCCTCTCAGGCCGGGGTTCAGATTGACCTTGTGGTGCGCGGGATCTGTTGCCTGCGGCCGGGCGTGCCGGGCCTGTCGGACAACATCCGGGTCAAAAGCATCGTCGGCCGCTTCCTGGAGCATTCCCGCATCGCCTGTTTCGGCAACGGTCATGATCTGCCGTCGTCGCAGGCGCTCATCTATATTTCTTCGGCCGACTGGATGCCGCGCAACCTGGACTTCCGGGTGGAGTCCTTCGTGCCGATCGAGAACCCGACCGTGCGCGAGCAGATCATGAACCAGATCCTGGTCGCCAACCTGAACGACGAACAGCAAAGCTGGTACCTGATGGCGGACGGGTCGTTTCAGCGCGTCGATTCCGCCGACGATGCCTTCAATGCGCACGACTACTTCATGACCAATCCCAGCCTGTCAGGCCGCGGCAAGGCGCTGGACAAGGCCAGCAAGGAAATCCCCCAGCTCATTCTGAAACGGCGCCAGACCCGATCGGCCTGAGACGGCAGCAAGTCTCGTTCCGGACCGACACGGATGAGGCGGCCCCCGCAGGAGGGTGGAGCCCCGGTGCCGTGCGGCGGGAGAGTCCCACTCTCCTCCCGTTGGTGTACGCCTTTCCGCCATCCTGAGTGTCTGCCCGGAAAGCCGTTCGGTACACAGCATATGGCCCATCGTTCCGGATGGAAGCGACACCATAGCGCGGTTTTCGAACCTTTCCGGACGGGCTCTGAGACCGGCTGGGGCGAAGCTGCCGCGATGGACCGCCGCCGCTGGAGTTGCTAGGAAAGGCAGGCCGGAACCGGCGCCGTGGACAGCAGGGGAGCGGGTATGGACGACGCCATCCGGCCAGCGGCCGACGCCACGGGGCAACTGGGTGCCGGCACCACGCCGGACGCCGCCCCGGTGGGCATCATCGACATCGGTTCCAACTCGGTGCGCCTGGTGGTCTATCGCGGCGGCGCCCGCGTTCCCGTTCCTCTGTTCAACGAAAAAGCCGTGTGCGCCCTGGGCCAGGGGTTGGGCGCCAGCGGCGCCCTGAACCCCGAGGGGCGCGCGCTGGCGCTGGCGGCGATCGGCCGTTTCGTCTCGCTGGCGCGGGCGATGGGGGTGGAGCGGCTGGACGTGCTGGCCACGGCGGCCGTTCGCGATGCCACCGACGGGCGCGCCTTCGCCCGCGAGCTGGAAGGCGCGACCGGTGCGGCTGTGCGGATCCTGGACGGCGCCGACGAGGCCCGCCGCGCCGCCGAGGGCGTGCAATGCGCGGTGCCCGATGCCGAAGGCGTGGTGGCCGACCTGGGGGGCGGCAGCCTTGACCTGGTGCGCCTTCAGGATCGCCGAATGCGCGATACGGCCAGCTTTCCGCTCGGCCTGCTGCGGCTGGCCGAGGCGTCCGACGGCGGCCAGCGCGCCCCGGCCGAGCGCCTCCTTGACGAGGCCTTCGCCGGCGAGCCCTGGCTGGGTCGTGCCGCCGGCCATACCGTTTATGCGGTCGGCGGCGCCTGGCGCGCCCTGGCCCGGGCCTGCATGGACCGGCAGGCCTATCCGCTGCATGTGCTGGACAACTTCACCCTGACGGTGACCGATGCCCGTCCCATTCTGGACTGGGTCGCAGAGGCCTCCCCCAAGCAGCTTGCCCAGGTGCCGCGCCTGAGCAAGAAGCGCCAGGCCAACCTCCCGCTGGCCGCCGTGGTGCTGGCCCGGCTGCTGGCAGCGGTGCGCCCGCGACGGGTGGTGTTCTCCGCCTATGGTGTGCGTGAGGGCCAGTTCATGCGCAGCCTGCCCCCCGACCTGAAGCGCCAGGACCCGTTGCTGGCCTCCATGACCGTGCTGGCGCGCCAGGCCGGCCGCTTCCGCGCCCACGGCGACGAGGTCGCGGACTGGATGGCGCCCCTGTTTCCGGCCGAGCCCCCGGAGCTGACCCGCATCCGGTTGGCGGCCTGCATCATCGGCGATATCTTCTGGAGCGAGCATCCCGACTACCGCGCCGAACAGGCCCTGCATCGGGTGTTGCGGCTGCCCTATATGGGGCTTGACCACCGCGACCGCGCCGGCATCGCGCTGGTGGTCTATCACCGCTATGGCGGCAGCGCGGACCTGCCCGTGGTGGCCGACGCCGAGACCCTGCTGGATGACCCGGCCCGTATTCGCCGCACCCGCGTCGTCGGCGCCGCGCTCCGGCTGGCCCACACCATGAGCGGCGGCGCGCCGGGCGTGCTGTGCCGGCCCCGGCTGGAGCGCGACCCCGCCGGTACGCTGACGCTGACCC
>CAYFTQ010000143.1:0-6818 GCA_964346035.1 uncultured Roseospira sp.
CGCGGGTGGCCTCGCCCCCCGCGGCGGCCCGGGGAGCGCCCGAGGCCGTCGCCGCCCGGGCCACGGCCCCCCCGGCGGGCCGGCCCGCCGGTGGCGCGCCCAGACTGGCCGCCTTGTCCTTGAGTTCGGCGACGACGCGTCCGGCCAGCTTGGGGCCGACCCCGGCGGCGCGGGTCAGCGCGCCCTTATCCTGGGCCGCCAGAACCCCGCCCAGCGTGTCCGCCGGGACCACCGTCAGGATGGCCAGGGCCACCCGCGCCCCCACGCCCTGGACCGTACCCAGCAGGCGGAAGGCGTCACGCTCCAGGGCATCGGCAAAGCCGTAAAGGTGGATGTGATCCTCGCGCACGTGGGTTTCGACGACCAGCGAGGCGACCTCCCCCGCCGGCGGCAAAGCAGCCAGCGTGCGCCCCGAGCAGAACACCAGATAGCCACCCCCGCCGACATCCAGGACCGCACAGTCCTCGCCGACGCTGTCCACCAGACCGCGCAGCTTGGCGATCATCGCATGCGGGTCCCGGCGGCCAGGGCCACGCGGCTGGCCCGCAAGTGGGCATGGCAGATGGCCACCGCCAGGGCGTCGGCGGCATCGGTGCGCGCCGGAGCGGCGCCGGGCAGAAGGGTGCGGACCATCACCTCGACCTGGGTCTTGTCGGCATGGCCGCGCCCGACCACGGCCTTCTTGACCGCGTTCGGCGTATACTCGGCCACGGCAAGGCCGCGGCGCGCCGGCGCCAGCAGCACAACGCCGCGAGCCTGGCCCAGCTTGAGCGTGCTGACCGGGTTGCGGTTCACGAAGGTCTCCTCAACCGCCGCCTCGACCGGCTCATGGCAGTCGATGACCGCCATGATACCATCGTGAAGCTGGACCAGACGGTTCGCCAGCGCGGCACCATCGTCGCTGGTGACGACACCGTCAGCCACATGGCGCAACCGGTTGCCGATGGCCTCTACCACGCCCCAGCCGGTGACCCGCAGGCCGGGATCCAACCCAAGAATACGCATTTCGCGTGACCCACGCCCGCCGAAGCCCCCTTCGATGTGGCGCAACGCTACCATATTGCCGACCTTCGGTGCCAAACCTATCGCCTCTGGCCTATGGACCCGGCCCCCGACCCGCCCTATCCTTTTCCTTGCGTCGTGCTCGGATGGCCCTGTCGGTCACGAGGACGCCCGGAGGGCGATGGGGTGTCGGAACCCGGCCTACAGGAGCATGTGTCGGTCCTGTCCGCGGCACTGGAGTCCCTTGATGACGCCGTGGTCATCAAGGATGCCAATCTGGTCGTCCGCTACGCCAATCCGGCCGCCCGTCGGCAGGTCGGAAACCCGCCCGGCAGCATTGTCGGGCTGCGGGCCGGCGATCTGTTCGACCCCGCCACGGCCGCGCGCATGGAGGCCGACGACCGTCGCGTCCTGGAAACGGGCCGCGCCTTGCACGCCAGCCAACCGGCGACGCCGAACGGCATGCACGCGCCGGCCTGTCTACCGGCCTGTTATCGCAAAGCCCCGATCCTTCAGGACGGCCGCTGCATCGGCATCATCAGCGTGGTGCCCGCCGCCGCGTTGCCCGTGGGATCGGTGCCGTCCGCCGTCATACTGGATCGCTACTTCCGCCAGAGCATCCTGGCCATCGCCTGCCTGGACCGCGCGCTGCGCTTCATCTGGGTCAACGAGACCTATGCCCGCACCGGGCGACGCCCGCGCGAGGCCTTCGTCGGGCGCGGCCACTTCGACCTCTATCCGGACGCCGAGAACGAGGCCCTGTTCCGGCGCGTGCTGGAAACCGGCCAGCCCTTCCAGCAAGCCGCGCGCCCTTTCCACCATCCGGACCAGCCTGAACGACCCGTCACCTATTGGGACCTCGGCCTGCAACCGATTCGCGATGAGGCCGACCAGATCGACGGCCTGATCCTGACCCTGATCGATGTCACCGAACGTCAGGTGGCGCTGGACCAGGCGGCGCGCTTCAGTGATCGCCTCAGCCTGGCGACAGGAATCGCGGGAATCGGGGTGTGGGAATACCACCCGAAGGACCAGACGTTGATCTGGGATCAGAACATGTTCGATCTCTACGGCGCATCGCCAGAGACGTTCGCGGGCTCGCTCGAAAGTTGGTCCGACGCGCTCCATCCAGATGACCGTGAACGCGCCCTGGCCGAGGTGACGGACGCGATCACGGGCACGGGCACGGGCACGGGCCCGTTCGACACCTCTTTCCGCATCGTGCGGCCGTGCGGCGCAGTACGCCACATGCGGGCCTTCGCCGAGATCTTCGCCGCAAACGCCGGCGCCCCGCGCCGAGTGATCGGCGTCAACTACGACATCACGGACCGGACCGAACCACTGGAACGGCTGGAGAAGATCTCCCGCAACGTGCCGGGCATGATTTATCAGTACCGACTCGACAGCAACGGCCGCAGTTGCTTTCCCTACGCCAGCGAAGGCATCCGCCACCTCTATGGCGTCGCGCCCGAGACGGTGGCCGATGACGCCAGCCCGGTGTTCGCCATACTGCATCCCGAGGACAGGCAAGAGGTCCGGGACGGAATGGACGAGTCGGCTCGGTCGCTCAGGCTGTGGGCCTGCGACTACCGGGTCAACCACCCCACCCGGGGCGAGTTGTGGCTGTCGGGACGGTCCGTGCCCGAACGCCAGCCGGACGGGTCCACCGTGTGGCACGGCTTCACTTCCGACGTCACCGCGCGCCGCCGACAGGAAGACCGCCTGCGCCAGCTCTCGGAGGCGGTCGAGCAAAGCCCCGTCAGCGTGATGATCGCCGATCTGGATGGCGCCATTCAATATGCCAACAAAAAGTTCTGCGAAATCACCGGCTATGCGGCCCATGAAGTGCTGGGGCGGAATCCGCGCTTTCTGAAGTCCGGGCGAACGCCACCGGAGGAATACGCGCGGCTATGGGCCACCGTTCTGGCCGGCGGCACCTGGACCGGCGAGTTCCAGAACAGGCGCAAGGACGGTTCGCACTATTGGGAATCGGCCGTCATCTCGCCGATCCGCGATGCCCGGGGCGACATCCGCACCTTGCTGGCGGTCAAGGAGGACATCACCCACCGCAAGTCTATGGAAGACGATCTGCGCCGCTCCAACGCCGAGCTGGAGCAGTTCGCCTATGTGGCCTCGCACGACCTGCGCCAGCCATTGCGCATGATCAACAGCTTCACGGGCCTGATCGAGAAGACGCTGGCCGACAGCCTGGACGACGACACCCGCGAGATGATGGATTTCGTCCGCGATGGTGCCCGCCACATGGACAACATGCTGGTCTCGCTGCTGGAGTATTCGCGCGTCGGGCGGGTCGGCGAACCAATGGCCGAGCACGACAGCCGCGCGCTGGCGGAAGCGGCGCTGTCTCACCTGATGATCGACGTCGAGGAAGCCGGCGCCACCGTGCGCTTCGACGGCGACTGGCCCACGGTCATGGTCAGCGGCAGTGAATTCCTGCGCCTGTTCGAAAACCTGATCGGCAACGCGCTGAAGTATCGCGCGCCCGGCCATGCCCCGGAGGTCACCCTCTGGTCCGGATCGGATGGCGAATCCGCCTGGTCGTTCGCGGTTCGGGACAACGGCATCGGGATCGAACCGGTCCACACGGATCGCGTCTTCAAGATGTTCCAGCGCCTGCATACCCGCGAAGCCTATGACGGCACCGGCATCGGCCTGTCGATCTGTCGCAAGATCGTCGAGCGTCACGGCGGCCGCATCTGGATCGAGTCGGCGGGGGCCGACCGGGGCACGGCCGTTCAGTTCACCCTTCCCCGGGCGGGCAAGGCCCACACGCCGGACTGATCGAACCTGTAGGGCCGGCCGCGGCTGCGGGCGCCGGCCGCCCCGTGCCACTTCAGATCAGACGCGCCTGCAAGGGGCTTTTCAGGCGGTTGGATTTGCGCCAGCCTGTCCCGCGAGACGGCACCTGCGTCGCGGAGAATCTCGCGTCATGTCTACCCCGACAGCCCATCCAGGGACACTGATCGTTACCGGCGGCGGTCGGGGCATCGGCGCCGCCGTGGCGTTGCGGGCCGCCCGCGAAGGCTGGGCCGTGGCCGTGACCTACGCCCACGACGCCGGCGCCGCCGAAACCGTGGCCGCGCTCATCAAGGACGGCGGCGGGCATGCCCTGGCCATTCATGCCGACATCGCGCACGAGGAAGAAATCATCCTGCTGTTCGAGACCGTCACCAACCGGCTCGGGCCGCTTGGCGGACTGGTGAACAATGCCGGCATCACCGGCCCCCTGACCCGCCTGGCCGACCTGGAGTCCGCCGCGCTGGCGCAGGTGATGGCGGTCAACGTCATGGGCGCCATCCTGTGTGCGCGCGAAGCGGTGCGGCGGCTGTCCACAGCACTGGGGGGCGCGGGCGGAAGCATCGTCAACATCTCCTCGGCCGCCGCCCGCCTCGGGGGCGCCGGGGAATGGGTGCATTATGCCGCCAGCAAGGGCGCCATCGAGAGCTTCACCGCAGGTCTGGCGCGCGAAGTGGCCGACGAAGGCATCCGCGTCAACGCCATCGCGCCCGGGCTCATTGATACGGGCATCCATGCCGCCGCCGGCGCCCCGGACCGGCTCGCCAGACTGGCCCCCACCGTGCCGATGGGTCGGGCGGGCCAGCCCGAGGAGGCCGCCGAGGCCGCCGTCTGGTTGCTGTCGTCCGCCGCCAGCTATATCACCGGCGCCAGCCTCGATGTGACCGGAGGCCGTTGAACCCGCCGGCCTCTGGCGTCACACTGCGCCCCCGGGACACACCGTCCCCAAGCCTGGGGTCCCCCCAAGCCTGGAGTCCCAAAGCCTGGGCACGCGCCCCGGACCGGACCGGGTGCAGCCGGACGGAAGGCCCGACGCCGTGCGCCCGGCCGATGGTCCCGACCGCGCCGGACATGGCCACCGTTTTACCCCCGGAGTCCGTCCCCGATGAAAAGCGGCCTGGAAAACCTGACGCTGCTGCTGGTGGAGGACAACGGGTTCATGCTGGACCTGCTGGAGAGAGTCCTTCGCAACCTGGGCTTTGAACGCATCCACAAGGCCCGCGACGGCGAAGCCGCCATCCGCTTCCTGCATCAGGTCAAGGCCCGGCCGGACCGTGCCGGCACCGGCAGTATCGACCTGATCATCTCCGATCTGGTGATGTCGCCGATCAACGGTCTGCTGCTGTTGCAGTGGGTCCGCTCCAACCCGGACAGCCCCAACCGCTTCACCCCCTTCGTCATGCTGTCGGGGGCGGCCGACTCGGAATACGTCGAGGCGGCTCGCCACCTCGGCGTCAGCGAGTTCCTGGCCAAGCCGTTCTCGGTCTCCACCGTCCATGAACACCTGCGCGAACTGGTCGAACGGCCGCGTCCCTTCATCCTGACCAGGGACTACTTCGGCCCCGACCGCCGGCGTCAGGCGGTGCCCCCGCGCGCCGACATCGGCGAGCGTCGCGATCCTGATCGCGCGCCCAAGGCCGTCTATACCGAGGACAAGCTGGACCAGCCGCGCGGCGAGGCCGAGGTCTGGGTGTTCCAGTTGCCCAACACCCTGAAGACCAAGCTGGGGCGCGGCGGCCAGTATGCGTTCGAGGTTCCGACCGACCTGCTGGAGAAGGCCGAGGCCGAACTGAACCGCGTGGCATTGGATTTCCATGACTGGGCCGCCGACTATCTGCGACGCTTGGTCCGCTTCGTTGGCGCCGCCGAGGCTGAACCCGAACACGAGCGCCGGCGCCGCATCCTGCGAGAGGTCAATGCCATCGCGCACGAGTTGCGCGGCCAGGGCGGCCTGTTCGGCTATCCCCTGATGACCACCCTGGCCCTGTCGCTGTACGATGCCACACAGACCGGCTGCGCCGAGGACGACGACGCCATCGCCATCGTGCGCGCCCACGTGGATGCGATGCGGGTTGTGGTGCGTGATCAGGTCAAGGGCGACGGCGGGGCCGTCGGGCGGGCCCTGCTGAGTTCCCTGCGCGACGCCATCCGGCACCACGCGCGCGATCGCGGCACGACCCGACAGGCGCCGCCGCGCCGGTTGCGCTGAGGCGTTTCCATGGGCGGTTCCCAGGATGACAGGGCCGGTCTATCCTGGCCGGCGACGGCGGGCGTCGGGGGGAAAGCGCCCGTCGCGTCCGGCCCCGGTGAACGGACCCGCCCATGACCCTGCCCGAGTCCCTGTTCGATGAGGAAACCGAGGTCCTCCAGGTGCTGCAACCGCAGCACCAGACCCGACCCCTTGTGCTCGCCTCCCCCCATTCCGGCACGATGTATCCTGAGCCCTTCGTGGCCGCCGCGCGGCTGTCCCGCCAGACCCTTCGCGCAAGCGAGGATACCCACATCGACCGCATCTTCGCCGCCGCGCCGGCTTTGGGTGCGCCGCTGCTGTGCGCGCTCGTGCCCCGGGTGGTGCTCGACGTCAACCGCGAGCGCCTGGAACTGGACCCGTCCATGTTCCGCGATGCGCTGCCGCCCGAGGCCAACACCGGGTCCGGCCGCGTGCGGGCCGGCCTGGGAACCGTGCCGCGAATCGCCGGCGAAGGCCAGGCCATCTATCGCGGAAAGCTGAGTTACGCTGAGGTCCGCGCGCGTATCATGCGCGTCTACGATCCCTATCACGCGACATTGCGCGACCTGATCGAGCGAACCCGGCGACGATTCGGCCATTGCGTTCTTCTGGATTGCCATTCCATGCCCCATTCTGCGGTCGCCGGGGTGCGTCCACTGCCGCCCGACGTGGTGCTGGGCGACCGCTCCGGCACCCGTTGCGACAACGCCGTCACGCAGGCCGCAGCAAGGGTTCTGCGGGCGCATGGCCTGCGGGTCGCGCTTAACGC
>CAYFTQ010000144.1:0-6794 GCA_964346035.1 uncultured Roseospira sp.
AGGGGCGCGCGCCCGCTGGGCCGCATCATCCAGGAAAGCATCAAGAAGCCGCTGGCCGAGGAACTGCTGTTCGGCCGCCTGACCAAGGGTGGCGTGGTCCGCGTCGGCATCAAGGACAACAAGCCGGTCTTCGACATCGACCCCGCCAAGGGTGGCGGCAAGGGCGGCTCGGCCGGTCCATCCGGTGGTGGCGGCGGCGGCGTCGATGGCGGCGCCGGCAAGACCCCGGAACTGGTGGAGTAGGCTCCGGACCGCTTGGTTCGGAGTCAGGCGCAGGGCGGCCTTGGATCCGCGACGAAAGGCTTGTCCCTCTCCATCCGCTCCCCGAAAAACAAGGATTGAAGACGCTCGGCACATCCAACCCTTGTGGGAAGCGAAAAGGGACATCAGAGCCGTCGTGTGGACCATCCCGACCTACATCCTGGCCGCATTCGCTGAGATCGGCGGCTGCTTCGCATTCTGGGCTTGGTTGCGCCTGGACAAGACGGCGCTGTGGCTGCTGCCAGGCGTGGCCAGCCTGGCGCTGTTCGCCTGGGCGCTGACCCGCATCGAGTCCGAGTTCGCGGGGCGCGCTTACGCGGCCTACGGCGGCATCTATATCCTGGCGTCGCTGGTCTGGATGTGGGGGGTCGAGGGAAGCCGCCCCGACCGCTGGGACACCATCGGGGCGGCGCTCTGTGTCGTTGGAGCCATGATCATCATTTTCGGGCCGCGCGGCGGTCCGTGACCGGCAGGCCGCCAATGCGGCCATCCATTCCATCGCGCAGCCGATCGAACCGGAACCAGCGGGATACGCCGTTCGGCACCTTCGACCGCTGGCAGGAGAGCCTCGAACCCACCGAACGGACTTGAGACGGACCCGGCACTTGGCGTCCGCCCCGGGAACCCCCACATCGCGAGGGTCCCTCCCGCAAAGCCTCGACCGGGGTTCCATGGCGCCGCACGATCCCCACCCCCCGACCGCCTATGACGCGTCTGTCTCGGTGCGCGTCCTGCGCGGGGTCGCGGAAGTCGATCCGGCCGCGTGGGATGCCTGCGCCGGCGCCGACAATCCGTTCGTGTCCCATGCCTTCCTGGCGGCGCTTGAGGAGTCCGGCTCGGTCGGACCGAACACCGGCTGGCATCCGCAACACCTCTTGATCGCCGGGGCCGACGGCAGCCCGCGCGCCGTCGCCCCGGTTTACGTCAAGGGCCACTCCTACGGCGAGTACGTATTCGACTGGAGCTGGGCCAACGCCTATGAACAGGCGGGCGGGCGGTATTATCCGAAACTGCAAGCGGCGGTCCCATTCACGCCTGTCACGGGACCGCGCCTGCTGGTGAACCCGGATGAGCCCGACCCGAGACGCATGCAGGCCGCGTTGCTGTCGGCCATGGTCCAGCTTGCCGATCGCGCCGGCCTGTCCAGTGTCCATGTCACCTTCCCGATCGAAACAGAGGCCGACCTGGGCGCCGAGCTGGGCTTTCTGCGCCGCCAGGGCCAGCAGTACCACTGGGAGAATCCAGGCTATCGCGATTTCCAGGACTTCCTGGACACGCTGGCGTCGCGCAAGCGCAAGGCCATCCGCAAGGAGCGCGAGCGCGCCAACAGCCAGGGCGTACGCCTGGAGGTCCTGAGCGGCGACGACCTGACGCCCCGGCACTGGGACGCCTTCCACCGCTTTTATTTGTCTACGGCCGATCGAAAGTGGGGCCGACCCTACCTGACACCCGACTTCTTCCACCTGCTGGGGGAACGCATGGCGGAGCGCATCGCGCTGGTCCTGGGTACCGACGCGGACAGCGGCCAGGCGGTCTGCGGCGCACTCAACCTGATCGGGTCGGACGCCCTGTTCGGACGCAACTGGGGCGCGCTGGCGGACTACAAGTTCCTTCACTTCGAGGCCTGCTACTACCGCGCCATGGACGAGGCCATCCGGCGCGGCCTGCGCTGGGTGGAGGCCGGCGCCCAGGGCGAGCACAAGATCCAGCGCGGCTACCTGCCGCGCGCCACCCACAGCCTGCACTGGTTCGCCGATGCGGGCTTCCGCGAGGCGGTGGCCCGCTTTATCGAACAGGAACGCCGCATGGTGGGTGAGGACATGGCGGCTCTGACCGCTTTTGGTCCCTACCGGCGCGGCTGCCGCCCGGAGGAGATGCAATGACCGAGGCCGATGCCACCCCCGCGCCGCCGCCGGCCGCGCGCGCCATCCTGGACTTCTGGTTCGGCGCGCCGGGGTCGCCTGCATACGGCCATTTCCGCAAGGTTTGGTTCGAGAAATCGCCGGACCTGGACGCCGACATGCGGCGCCGCTTCGCCGGCCCCTACGAACAGGCCAGGGCGGGCACGCTGGACCCCTTGAGCGCGACTCCACGCGGCGCGCTGGCCCTTGTGCTCCTGCTGGATCAGGTGCCACGCAACATCTTCCGGGACACGCCGGCCGCCTTCACCACCGACGCCCGCGCCCTGGAACTCGCCAAATGCGCCATCCGCGACGGCCACGACACGGCCCTGATCCCGGTCGAGCGCCTGTTCCTGTACATGCCGTTCCAGCACGCCGAGGATCTGGTGGAACAGGAGCGGTCCCTGGCGCTGTACGACCGGCTTGGCCTGGACAATGCCACCGAATACGCCCACCGCCATCACGAGATCATCGCGCGCTTCGGCCGCTTTCCTCACCGCAACGCCATCTTTGGGCGCGAGACCACGCCCGAAGAGGCCACTTTCCTGACCGAGCCCAACTCGTCGTTCTAGGGCCAGCCGGGCCAGGGCCGGCCGGGCGCCGCGCCGCCGCGCCAGGGCGAGGACAGCGCCCGTGCGGGCCGGGCGGAGCCAAACCAGGCGGGATCAGTCCGCGATCTCTACCATGGCGTCCACCTCCACCGGCACGCTCAGCGGCAGTGAGGCGCAGCCGACGGCGGCGCGGGCATGCCGGCCGGCATCGCCGAAGATCTCCACCATCAGGTCGGAGACCCCGTTGGCGACCTTGGGGTGGTCGGCAAAATCCGGCGTGGCGGCCACGAACACGCCCAGCCGCACGATCCGGCGCACGCGCTCCAGGTCACCGTCGCACAGGCCCTTGATCTGCGCGATCAGGTTGATCCCGCACAGACGGGCGGCGGCCTGGCCATCCTCCAGCGAGACATCGCGCCCAAGCAGGCCGGTAAAGGCCGGCGCCCCATCCTTGATCGGAATCTGACCGGACAGCACCGCCAGACCGCCGATGCGCACGGCCGGAACATAGTTCGCCACCGGGGCCACGGCGGCCGGCAACGTGATGCCATGGGCTGCCAGGCGTGACTCGATCTGTCCGGACATGAATTTCCCTTCCCTGTTGCGCTGTGCCTTGTGATACGGGAAGGCGCGACGGGGCGTTCGTCCCCGGCCTTCCGTCCGCCCCAGTCTTGGAGAACCCATCCGCCGTGAGCAAGCTCTCTCTGCCCAAGGACAGGATCAAGGTCCTGCTGCTGGAAAACGTCCACGCCAACGCGGTCGATCTGTTCAACCGCGCCGGCTATACCAACGTCACCCATCTGAAGGGCGCTCTTTCCGGGGACGCGCTGGCCGAGGCGCTGAGCGACGCGCACATCCTCGGCATCCGCTCGCGCTCCCAGGTCACGGGTCCGGTGCTGGCAGCGGCCGAGCGCCTGATGGCCGTTGGCTGCTTTTCCATCGGCACCGACCAGGTTGACCTCGGGGCCTCCAAGCTGCGCGGCGTGCCGGTTTTCAATGCCCCCTATTCCAACACCCGGTCGGTGGCGGAACTGGTGCTGGCGGAGATCATCTGCCTGTTCCGGGGCACCTTCGCCAAGAGCTGGAGCGCGCACGAGGGCGGATGGGAGAAATCGGCCGAGGGCAGCCACGAGGTGCGCGGCAAGACGCTGGGCATCGTCGGCTATGGCCACATCGGCTCTCAGCTTTCGGTGCTGGCGGAGTCGCTGGGCCTGCGCGTGATCTTTTTCGACATCGTGGAAAAGCTGGCGATCGGCAACGCCCAGGCCGTGCATAGCCTGGATGACCTGTTGCGGGGCGCCGACGTGGTCAGCCTGCACGTGCCCTCCTCACCGCTGACCCGGTCCATGATCGGCGCGCGGGAAATCGGCCTGATGAAGCCCGGCGCGCACCTGATCAACGCCGCCCGGGGCGAGGTGGTCGACATCGACGCGCTGGCCGCCGCGCTGACCGGCGGCCACCTGGCCGGCGCCGCCGTAGACGTGTTCCCGCGTGAACCCAGGGGCGGAGGCGATGCCTTCGAATCGCCCCTGCGCGGGCTGCGCAACGTCATCCTGACGCCGCACGTCGGCGGTTCGACCGAGGAGGCCCAGGCCAACATCGGGACCGAGGTCGCCGAAAAGCTCGTCAAGTACTCTGACAACGGCTCCACAGCCGGAGCGGTCAACTTCGTTGAAGTCGCGCTGCCCGAGCAGGAGGGCGTCAGCCGTTTCCTGCACATCCACAAAAACGTTCCTGGCGTGCTCAGCGCCATCAACGAGATCTTCTCCGCGCGCGGCATCAACATCGCGGGCGAGTACCTGCGCACGGATGGTGAGATCGGCTATGTCGTCGTGGACGTCAACGAAGACATAGAGGCCGGCATGGGCATCCGCCGCGCGCTGGAGGCCATCCCCGGCACCATCCGCACACGCTTCCTGTTGTAGCGCGCGAACCGCGCAATGCCCCCCCGATCGGGTGGCGCCGCCCACCCCACCGGATGGAGTCGCATTGCCGGACCTTGGTTGAATGCCGAACAATCCGGTTCGTGTGAATCGGAACTGCACCCGAATCACATCCAGTTCATGTATACTGGTCCGATCTGCCATCAATAGGGCGCGATGCCGTGGTCCGAATCGCCGTTTCGTGCGCCCGCCCGGGATCGGATTCAGGTCAAACGATGTACGACGGACCCAGCCCTGCTAGAGTAGGCCGTGAGCGTGTAGAGGAAAAACGTGTTGAGGAGGAACGACGACCGGTTGGCCTCATCCCCGAACCCTCGCTGACTCGGGCGAATCGAGAAAGCCGGCGCGGAACCGGGGCGGACGCGGACGCAAGCAGCCCTATCACCCCGACCCGGGCCGACCCGGGCCGACCCGGGCGGACCTGGGCGGTCAGCGTGCCGAACTCCCGGAACAGACCCTCCCCGTCCACGGGCTGGCGCAAGGAAAAGCGGAAATGGTCCTGTTGAAGTCTCTGACGGCGAAAATTACCGCCGTGGTGGTTGCCCTGGTCGCGATCGTGGCCGTCGTCAATATCGGCCTTGTTTCGTACTACTCCAGCGTGGTGCAGTCCGGCACTCGTGACTTCGCAGGCGACGTTGGCAGCATCATCGCGGACAAAGACGACTTCATCGCCGGTGTGGTCGCCGATGCCGTCGAAACCAGGATCGCCCGCCAGCAGGCCCAGCATACCGCCGCCATCGAGACAGCGGAGGCCGAGGCCATGGCCGAAAGCCGCTTCATCGCCGGCAAGCATACCGGCATTGCCTCCGCCGCGACGACCATGATCCGGGGCGCCATGATGAGCGGCGAGGCCACTGCCGCAGAGGACATCATGTGGCAATTGTCAGAGGACCCGGACGTGCTGGCGATCAACCTCTGGCGCCCCAACGGCATCCGCGCTTTCTCGGACAACAAGACCATCCGCGAGGTCAACCAGCGCCTGGGCACCGCTTACTTCGAGCCCCGCAGCAGCCAGGACCCCGAGGAGATTCCAATCGGGCGCCGGTCCGGTCTGGTGGCGTCGCTGTCCGCCATCAAGACCGGTGCCACGATGGAGGGCTCGGTCGAGGACGATGAGGGCACCGAACGCCCGGTGCTGTATTCCTATTCCGTTCTGACAAACGACCTGGAATGCCAGTCCTGCCATGGCACATCGGATGTGCCGCGCGGTGTTCTGGAGGTCGCAGTCTCGCGCGAGGCGCTGATCGCGGCCGAACAGGCCGCCGTTGAGCGCCTGGCCGCACTGGACGAGGAACAGGCGCGGGACCTCGTCGCCGTCAAGGCGGCCGCCGAAGCCCAGCGCCAAGAGGTGCTGAAGGCCACCGAGGCCTATGCAAAACGGATCGACGCCCGGGTTGACGGCCTGAACCAGATACAGGCGCAGTCCACGTCGGTGCAGGCCGTTGTCAATCCAATCGCCGCCCTGGTGGTCATGGGCCTGATCGTGCTGATGCTGCGAAACCTGCTCAGCCGGCCATTGCGCGCCATGACCGGGTCGATGGACCGCCTGGCCCACGGCGACCTTGCGGCGGACGTCCCCGGCCGCAACCGCAAGGACGAAATCGGCGATATGGCCGACGCCGTGCAGGTGTTCAAGGACAACGCGCTCAAGCTGAAGAGCCTGTCCGCCGAACAGGAAGCCGAGCACCGCCGCAACGCCCGCCGGGTCAAGGCCGAGATGTTCGCCCTGACCAACGCGCTCGACGCCGAAGTGCGCGGCGCGATCTCGCTGGTCAGCGACCAGGCCGACAACATGCTAAAGGCTGCCTTGCGCACCGCCGAGGCCGTTCAACAGACGGATGCTCGATCCGATGCCGCCGCCACGGCCTCGCGCGAAGCCGCCGCCAGCGTGGACGCAGTGGCAGCCGCCTCCGAACAGATGGCCAGCTCGATCACGGAAATCAGCCGCCAGGTCAACGCCTCGACCGCGACCGCGCAACGCGCCGTCGATCAGGCCGAGGCCACCAACCAGCGCATCGAGGGGCTGGCGCGGGCCGCCGACCAGATCGGTCAAGTGGTCAACATGATCGGAGACATCGCCAAGCAAACCAACTTGCTGGCCCTGAATGCGACCATCGAGGCCGCGCGCGCCGGCGAGG
>CAYFTQ010000145.1:0-2629 GCA_964346035.1 uncultured Roseospira sp.
CGAACAGCGCGTCGTCCTTCACCAGGGCGGGTGTGTTGACCTCGGTATAGCCGTGTTCCGCCGTATGCAGGTCCAGCATGAACTGGGCCAGGGCGCGTTCCAGGCGCGCCATCTGCCCCTTGAGGATGACGAAGCGGGCGCCGGATTCGTGCGCGGCGGTCTCGAAATCCATGCCCAGCGGCGGCCCGATCTCGTCGTGGTCGCGGGCCTTGAAGTCGAACGCCGGGGGTTCGCCCCAGCGCCGGATCTCGACGTTGTGGTCCTCGTCCGGGCCGTCCGGAACATCGTCGCCCGGCAGGTTCGGGGTCGCCGCCAGCCATTCGCGCAATCGGGTGTCGGCGGCGTCGTGGTCGGCCTGGACACCGGCCATGGTGTCCTTGAGCGTGGCGACCTCGTCCATCAGCGCCTGGGCGTCCCCGCCCTGTTTCTTGACCGCGCCGATCTCTCTGGAGACCGCATTGCGCCGGGCCTGCATTTCGTTCAGCGCGGTCTGGGCGGTGCGCCGGGTTTCGTCCAGCGCCAGCAGACGCGCGGCCAGCGGCTCCAGGCCGCGCCGCGCCAGGCCCCGATCAAAGGCCTCGGGATTATCGCGGATCGCCTTGATGTCGTGCATGGCTCGTTCCGTGCGTGCGAAAGCGGACCGGGGCGCGCACCGCGTCCGGCCAGTGCGGGCCGGGCGTTGTCAGCGCCCGGTGTTGAAGTCGGTGTCGGGGGGGCCGTCGTCCTCGTCGGCGTCCTCGTCGGCGTCCTCGTCGGCGGCGGCGTCGGCATTGGCGTCGGCCACCCCGGCGGGGCCGTCGTGTCCTGCTGCGGCGGGCGCTGCGGCGGCTGCGGCACCCGAAGGCCCGTCATCGTCCGGGCCGTCATCGTCCGGGCCGTCGTCGTCCGGGCCGTCGTCGTCCCGGTCCCGGCGAGGCGGCTCGTCGTTCTCGTCGTCGTCATCGTCCAGCAGATCGTCGTCCGGGTCGTCGCCGCGCTTCTTCTCGACATAGCGGCAGGCCCAGATGGAGCCCTCGTACAGCAGGATCAGCGGAATCGCGAGACCGATCTGGCTGATCACGTCGGGCGGCGTGACCACGGCCGCCAGCACGAACACGCCGACGATGGCATACTTGCGTGCCGCCGCCAGCCCGCGCGACGAGACCATGCCGACGCGCGCCATCAGGGTCAGCGCGACCGGCAACTGGAAGCTGATCCCGAAAGCCAGGATCAGTTTCATCACCAGGCCCAGATACTCGCCGACCTTGGCTTCCAGTTCGATCGGCAGAACGGTTTCCGCGCCCGTGGTCTGAAAGCCCAGCAGAAAGCGCCAGGCCAGCGGCATGACCATGTAGTAGACCAACGCCGAGCCGGTGAAGAACAGCACCGGCGAGGCGAACAGGAACGGCAGCAGGGCCTTCTTTTCGTTGCGGTACAGGCCGGGCGCGATGAACAGCCAGATCTGGGTGGCGATGACCGGGAAGGTCACCACCACGGCGCCGAAGGCCGCCACCTTGACATAGGTGAAGAACGCCTCTGTCAGGGCGGTATAGATCATGCGCTGGCTGCCGCCGACCTCGTGCATGATGTCGGCCAGCGGGCGCACCAGAAAATCATAGATGTACTGCGACAGGCCGTAACAGGCGAAGAACGCCACCAGGAACGCCAGCACGGACCACAGCAGGCGCTGGCGCAGCTCGGTCAGGTGTTCGACCAGCGACATCTTGTTGTCATCGGGATCGTCGCTGTAGGCGGCCACGTCTCTCAGTCCTTGTTGCGCTCTCGGGGCTCCGGACCGGTCGCGCCGGCGCCATCGCTGTCGGTCGCGGCGGGTTGGGTGGTTTTGGCCGTTGGACCGGTGGGATCGCCCGCGCCCTCATGATCCAGCGCGGCGCGGTCCTTGTCGCGCGGTCCCGCAGCCCTGGCCTGACGGTCGATGTCGCCCATTTCCTTGGCCACGGTGCCGTCCGGATCGACCATCTTGTTGAGGCTTGATCCGATGTTGGTCCGTCGGGCCTTTTTGACGCCGTCGCGCACGTCCTCCAGATCAGCGTCGCGAATCACGTCGTCGATATGGCCCTGGAACTCGCGCGCCAGGCCACGCAGCCGCCGCGTCCACTGGCCCATGGTCCGCAGAACCTTGGGCAGGTCCTTGGGGCCGATGACCATAAGCGCGATGACGGCGATGATCGCCAGTTCGGTCCAACCGAAATCAAGCATGACCGGGTATCCCGGAGACGGCACGAGGGCCGGCCGCATTGGCCGGCGGCAGGGCGGACCGCAGCCCGCCGCGCCAGGGGGCGCGGGCCGGGCGCGGACGGATCAGACCGGAATCAGCCGTTGGCGGCTTCGTCCTTCTTCTTTTCGGCCGGCTTTTTGTCGTCGGCCGGGGTCGCGTCCGCCTTGCTGGTCGGCGCCGCGTCGCCTTCCAGCTTCTTGCGGTCGCCGGATTCGCCGGGCTCCTCGTCCTCCGCCAGACCCTTCTTGAAGGCCTTCACGCCCTTGGCGACATCGCCCATGAGGCGCGGGATCTTGCCCGCGCCGAACAGCAGCAGGACGACAACCAGGACAATGATCCAGTGCCAGATGCTGAAAGTACCCATCCGTCAACAACTCCTCGGGTGAACGCGCGGCGTGGCCCGGCCCCTGG
>CAYFTQ010000145.1:2729-6788 GCA_964346035.1 uncultured Roseospira sp.
AAGCGGGCCGGGTGGACGGCGCGGGCCAGGTCCGGGGCCAGCGCGGCGGGCGCATCGCCGGCCAGCGTGGCGGCCAGATGCCCGGCCAGCAGCGGCGCCAGCGCCAGACCGTGCGAGCCCAGACCACTCAGTGTCCACAGCCCGGCCGCTCCGGCCTCGCCCGGCCCCGGCGGGGCGACCGCGCGGCCATCCCGGCGGGCGCGCGGACCGTGGGTCGCGGCCAGGGCCTCGGCCTCGAACAGCGGGCCGGCCAGGGGCAGGTGATCGGGCAGGGTGGCGCGCAGGCCGGCCAGCGCATCCACGGTGGGCTCGGCCGCCAGCGTCTCGGCCAGGGCCGGCCAGACATCGGCCAGGGCGGCGCGGATGGTCGCGTCGTCGCTTTCCGAAAGCGCGAAGGCGGCCGCAGGGTCGGCGCGCCACGGGGTGTGGGTGGCGCCCAGCACGCGCCACCAGCCACCCTTTCCATCCGCCACCGGCGGCGTCGCATAGGCCCCGGATGACACCGCAACCCGGGGCGGCGCCGCCGCGTCGGTCGGGCGCAGAAGGCTCACCTGGCCGCGCGTGGCGCGGATCGGCAGGCGCGCGGCGGACCACAGGCGGGCGGTATCGGCGGCCCCGCACAGGACCACGTCATCGGCCTCCAGGATCGGGTCGCCCGCCGGGTCCCACAGCACCCATCCGCCGCCGGGCCGGGCCGCCAGGGCATCCACACGGGCCGCGATCAGGGGCGTATCGGCCAGAAGCGCCGGTAGCAGCACGGCCGGGGCCAGGCAGCCGCCGCGGCCATGCCAGAGCGCCGAGCCCGCCGGCGGAGCGACCCCGACCCGAACCGCTGCCGCGTCGCCATCCAGCAGGGCGAGCCAGTCCGCCGGCCAGGCGAGGCGTGCGCTTACCGCCGTGCGCCAGGCGTCATCACGCCGGCCCCGGTCTGCCGACAGCAGGCCGCGCGGCCCGCGCCAGGGATCGGTCCCGGCCAAGGCCAGCCCGTCATACAGCGCCACCGCCGCCGGCGCCGCCAGGGCGTGGACACGCGCCGCGGCCGAATCGGCCTTTTCCAGGCGCGGTTCCAGCAGGGCGAGCAGGCCCGCCGGCACGGTCTCGGCCGGCGATCCGCGCGCGTCCACCACGACCACCTCGCCCGCGCTCCGGCGCCGCAACGCGGCCGCGACGCAGCATCCGGCAATGCCGGCGCCGATAACGGCGAAACGACGCCGGCGCAGACCATGGGCAGACAGGCGCGTCACAGGGCTCGCCGGCAAGTCGGCCGATCGGGTGGTGCCGAAACGCATGGGCCCCGTGTTCCTTCTGTCGCGGCCATCGCGAGGGCCACGCCGTTTCCCGGCTGCGCTGGGGGGGCGATGGGGTGGCTCAGGTCTATGCGCGCCCTTCGGCCGGACGGCGCAATGCCTCCATGTCCACCGCGTCAAGCTGGCCCGGCGCCAGGTAGGTTTCGGCATACTCCCGCCACACCCCGGAGCGCAGGAAAAGGTCGAACAGCGCCGGGTCGATGTGATCGTCGTCGCGCATCAAGCCCATGATCCGGAGCGCCTGCGAGACCGTCTTGGCCGGCTTGTAGGGGCGGTCGGCGGCGGTCAGGGCTTCGAAGATGTCCGCGATGGCCATGATGCGCGCCGGTATGGACATGGTGCCCGCCTTCAGGCCGCGCGGATAGCCGGTGCCGTCCATCTTCTCGTGATGGCCGCCGGCGTATTCGGGCACCCGGCGCAGGGCTTTCGGCAGCGGCAGGCTTTCAAGCATGACGATGGTCTGGATCATGTGGTCGTTGATCTTGAAGCGTTCCTCGTCGGTCAGCGTGCCGCGCCGGATGGTCAGGTTGTACAGCTCGCCCTGGTTGAACTGGTGTTCGGGCGCGACCATCGTGAAGCCATAGGGGTTGTCCGCCGTCACCGGCGGCGTGCCGCCCGGCCAGGGGATGATGTGCTCCGGCTTGTCGTCCAGCAGCCGCTCTGTCGCCGGCGGCGTGCGGGGGGCGTGGGCGGACAGGCGATCCTGCTCGGCAATGGACAGACCAAGGCGGTCGTCGAAGTGGCGCGTCCACTGGCGTGCGCCAATGACGCGCAGGCGCTCCAGCCGTCCGTCATCCATGAACTCGCCGCCCACGTTGCACTCCGCGACAAAGGCGAAGTCGTCCACAAGGCGGGCCTGCTCGGCCTCGCGCGCGGCTTCCGCCTCGGCCGCGTCGGCGCCGGCCAGGCGGGCGCGGCACTCGGCAATCTCGGCGTCGCGCCAGAGCACTTCGAAGCGGGTGCGGATGTCGTGAATGCGGTTGGTGATGGTCTCCAGCTTGGTGGCCTTGTCCACGACGTATTCCGGGCTGGTCACCTTGCCGCAGTCGTGCAGCCAGCTCGCGATGTGCAGTTCGTACCACTCATCCTTGGTCAGATTGAAATCGGCATGGGTCTCGACGTCGGCGCACGCCGCCTGGGTCAGCATGCGGGTCAACTCCGGCACCCGCGAGCAGTGCCCGCCGGTATAGGGCGACTTGGCGTCGATGGCGCCGGCGATCAGCTCGATGAACGAATCCAGCAAGATGCGCTGGGCCTCCAGCAGGCGCTGGTTCTCCAGCGCGACGCCGGCCTGGGCCCCCAGCGCCCGGGCCACCATCTCGTCCCTGGCGTCGAAGGGCCGCACCGCGCCGGTTGCGGGGTCGCTGGCGTTGATGAGCTGCATGACGCCGATCACGTCGCCCTGGCGGTTGGTCAACGGCACGGCCAACAGCGAGGTGGTTCGATAGTCGTTGGCGGCATCGAAGGCACGCGGGCCGGTGAAATCGAACGCGGCGCTGTCATAGGCATCGGCGATGGACACCGTCTCGCCGGTCAGCGCGGCGTGTGTGGCCAGGTTGGCGTGATTGGCAGAGCCGTCCGGATTGGTCAGGGGCAGCGCGTGGAACGGGATGTCATCGCCTTCCAGGCCGCCCAGATGGATGTCGAGCGAGTGGTTGATAATGATGGCGAAGTCGAGCCGATCCTTGTCCTCGTCCAGCAGGTAAATGGTTCCGCCATCAGTGCGGCACAGCTCGGCGGCGGCCCGCAGCACGGTTTCCACCAGGCGCCGGGGGTCGCGCTCGGATCCCATGCGGATGCCGAGGTCGATCAGGCGGGTTCGCACCTTTGCCATGACCACCCGCCGCCGTTCCATGGCGTTGAAGGCGGCCGCCACGCGCGCCGGCGCGCCGGCGCCGTTTTCCTCGACGCACAGGGGCCGATCCGATGGCGGCTCTTGTTCCATCACCGCGCGCAGGTGCTCCAGCGGCCGGATCACCGTCCGCTCCAGCATCAGCAGCAGCACGCCGGCGACCGCCGCCAGGGTCAGAGTCGCCAGCACCGCGAGGGCGCCCACCCCGCCATCGCCGGCGGCGACCAGCAGCATCAGCCCCAGCCCGAGCGCCAGCACGACCATGACCGCGCCCAGCAGGCGGGCGCGCAGGCCAGGGCCAGGAGCGGTGGCGGTGGCGCCGCCCGGACGGCAGGCCACGGCGCAGGGCGGGTCACTCGAAGGCGTGGTCATGGCGCAAGGCTGCCCCGGCTGGCGTGGTCCCAGGCGTCCACCTTAGCCCGTACTTCTCACCAGCACGAGAGCCATGATCGGATCAGCCCGTTACAGCATATGCGGCAGCACACGATCCGGGGGCCGGTGACCATCGGCGAAGGTCTTGATATTGATCAGAACCTTGTCGCCCATGTCCACGCGCCCCTCGATGGTGGCCGACCCCATGTGCGGGATGGCGACCACGTTGGGCAGGTCCAGCAGCTTCGGGTTCACGGCCGGGGCGCGTTCGAACACATCCAGACCGGCGCCGGCGATCTCGCCGGCGCGCAGCAGCCGCACCAGGGCGGCTTCGTCGATGACCTCGCCGCGCGCCGTGTTGACGATATAGGCATGCGACTGCAACAGCTTCAGGCGACGTGCCGACAGCAGGTGGAAGGTGGCCGGCGTATGCGGGCAGTGAACCGAGATGACATCCATGCGCGCCAGCATCTGGTCGAGGCTGTCCCAGTAGGTGGCTTCCAGTTCGCCCGGTCCGAAGCGGCGGAT
>CAYFTQ010000146.1:0-6784 GCA_964346035.1 uncultured Roseospira sp.
CCGGTCGCGCTGGGGGGCGCGGTCGGGTTCCTGCTGTACGGCGCCGCCGGCCTGCTGGCGGGCCTGCTGCTGCGCCGCCGCAGCCGCACGCCCGGCCCCCTGGCGCTGTTCGCCTTGGCGCTGTTCGGCACGGTGGCGGTGCTGCCGTCGTTCTTCGTCAGCGCCGACTGGGCCACCGGGCTGACCATCCTGGAGCGGGCCGGGCCGATCCTGCTGCTCGGCAATATCCTGGGGACTCTGCTGGTCGGCCTGGTGCTGCGCTTTGCCGACGCGCGCGCTGCGGGCCTGGCGCGCACCAAGGGCCGCGCCAGTGAGGCCGACACGCTCGCGGTCATGGCGCGCGACTCCGCCAACGGCGTGCTCATCACGGATGCGGACGGGCGCGTTGAGTGGATGAACCAGGGCTTCGGCCGCCTGACCGGGCGCGACGAGGCACAGGTTCTCGGCCAGCCCCTGCGGGCCGTGTTGGTCTCCGAGGACAGGGACTCGGGGCTTGCCGAGACGGTCGCGCGGACCCTTCGCACCGCCGAGCCCCTGCGGGTCCAGGCCATGGACAGAACACCCGACGGACGGTCGTTCTGGGTCGACATCGAATGCCGGCCGGTGCGCATCGATGGTCGCGTGCGCCATTTCGTCGCCGTCCTCAACGACATCACCCGCCAGAAGGTGCTGGAACAGCGCCTGCTCCGCGCCGAGGAGGTCGCCCGCCTGGGCCACTGGCGCCTGACGGCCGAAACCGGCGCGATCGAGGGTTCCGAGCAGGCCCGTCGGATCTTTGGCCTGGCTCCGGACCAGCCGACGCCCAACATGGACGGGGTCCTTGACATCTATCTGCCGGAGGACCGCGCGGAGGTGGTTTCCTGCCTGGAGGCCAGCCTGGAGGCCGGCGAGCCTTTGGATTACCGGGCCCGCCTGCGGGTCGGCGGGACCGTCCGCTGGGTGGACGTCAAGGGCGAGGTGGAACGCGACCCCGGTGGCCGCATCGTGGCCCTGTTCGGCGTCGTGCAGGACGTTTCCGCGCTGGCCCGCAGCGAGATCGAGGCCCACAAGGCGCGCGAGGCCGCCGACGCCGCCAACCGCTCGAAAAGCGAGTTCCTGGCCACCATGAGCCATGAACTGCGGACGCCGCTTAACGCCGTCATCGGCTTTTCAGAGGTCATCGTCAAGCAGGTGTTCGGACCTATCGGCGGCGATGTCCGTTACCGCGAATATGCCAACGACATCCACGACAGCGGCCAGATCCTGCTGGACCTGGTCAACGACGTCCTCGACCTGTCCAAGATCGAAGCCGGGCGCATCACCCTGGAGGACAGCGTCCTCGACCTGGACCGGCTGGCCGACAAGGCCCTGCGACTGGTGCGCGAACGGGCCGCCAGGCACGGCTTGACCGTCGAGCGGATCGGCCTGGAGACGGCGCCGCGTCTGCGCGCGGACAGTCGCCTTGTCACCCAGATGGTGTTCAACCTGGCGACCAACGCGGTCAAGTTCACGCCGTCCGGCGGCACCATCACGGTGTTCGCCGGTCCCACCGAAGACGGCGGTCTGGTGCTGGGTGTGCGGGATTCGGGAACGGGCATCGCGCCCGAGGATCTGGCGCGCGTCACCGAGCCCTATTTTCAGGCGCGCTCAAGCCAGGTTCGCCCGGTCCACAGGGGCGGCGCGGAGGGCACCGGCCTGGGCCTGACGCTGGTGCGCACCATGATGGAACTGCACGACGGCCGCCTGGAGCTGGACAGCACGGTCGGGGTCGGCACCACGGCCCGGATGGTGTTTCCGCCGGCGCGGGTCCGGGGGGCGCTTCCGAGCGACCCTGAAAGGCCGGCCTGCCGATAGACCCTGCCGTGGGGGCCTGGCCGTGGGGACCTGGCTGTGGGGACCCGGCGGCACGGACAAGGCCCAACGTGAAACCATGTCGGGTCCGTCAAGGGGGGCGTGTCAGGCGGGGGAGGCTTCGATGGTGGTTCGCGCGCGGCCGCCACGCTCCAGGGGATCGTTCCCGTCCTTCAGCATAGCGGCAAGCCGCAAGGCGGGGTCGATCAGCGTGTCCCGACCCCGTTGCGTCTGATCGCCCGGGGCGCGCCGCTGTTCAAGCGCGTCGCCATCAAGCAAGGCCTTGAGGTCCCGCCGGCCACGAGACACCCGGCTCTTGAGCGTTCCGGTCGCCGACCCGGTGATCCTGGCGACCTGGTCGTAGTCGAATCCGTACACGCCAATGAGGATCATGGCCTCGCGCTGGTCCTTCGGCAGGCACACGAAGGCACGCATGAAATCGTCCATTTCCAGACGGGCCTCCTGCCCGCCGCCGGAGCCGCAGGCCAGCATGGCCTCCTCGTCATTTCTTTCCTTGTGCCGCCAGTGACGCTGGGATTCCGAGTAGAGCGCGTTGCGCAGGATGGTAAAGACCCACGCCTTGAAATTCGTGTCGGGCCGATAGCTGTCCCGGTTCGCCAACGCGCGCGTGGCCGCTTCCTGCGCGATATCATCGGCGAAGGCGCGGTCCCTGGTCATCGACAGGGCGAAGGCGCGCATGTGAGGCAGCAGCGCGACGAGTTGTTCATTGAATGAAGACATTGTGGTCTCCCTGTGTGGATTGAAGAGTTTTGCCTCTTACTCTTTCTCTTCGCCCAAACTTTTCTGTTTTCTTCCGTGCTGCTTTACTTGCCTGCTTTAACCTGACACTAAACGAAAAGGTTGATTGACTGACTTCGGGGCCATTCGCATGGGCGGCCTTGACACGGAGCATTCACCCAGGATCGTGCCGTGACCGGAGCCAGGTGAATAAGCCGGTGGACGCGTTTCCCTCGGCCGCCAGACCCGGCCGCCAGCCCGTTCGGGGTGTGCCTTCTACTGGGCTGCGGATCGCATCGCGGGGGGCTGCCACGCGAACTTTTCCATGGCCGGGTCCACCGGTGTTTCGGCCACATGGTTGATGTAGTTCGACAGCGTCTTGGTCGAGACGATCAGGACCAGTTCCAGAACCTGGCGGGGCCGGAACCCGGCCTCCATGAACGCCTGGAGGTCGCTCTCGTCGGATCGCCCGCGTTTGCGCACCATGGCGGCGGCAAAGCGCCGCAGGGCCTCCAGTCGGGCGTCATCGATCGGGGTTCCGTCGCGCAGGGCCTCGATGACGGGGTCGTCCACATGATCCAGCTTCGCCAGACCGGTGTGTGCCGCCATGCAATAGGAACAGCCATTCTCGAAGCTGACCGCCAGCCACGCGACGTGGCGCTCGGTCGCCGTGAAGCTGGTCCGGGCATTCAGCGCGATCATGTCCTGATACCCCTGAAGGACGGCCGGTGCCTCGGCCATGACGCCGTGAAGCGCAGGGATCCGCCCGAACGCCGCTTCGCTGCGGTCCAGAAGGGGGCGGGAGTCCGGTGGAGCCGTTTCCTTGGTGTGAATGGGCAGATCAAGCATTCCCCTGCATCCTTCCCGAGTTGCGCGGGGAGCGCCCCCCCCGCGTCAGTGTTTTATCGGACCGAGCGTTCCGTTATTAACGCTGAGAATGGGCGCCCAGACCGGTCAATTCAAGACCAGTCGGTCCAATAATATCCCCGAATTTTGTCCAGCCATGGCGGCGCCTGACACCGCCGTCCCTTGAAAACCGGGGGACAGTCCCCAAATCACCGGACCGCCGCCGTGTCAGACCAATCGGCTTGAGGGATGCAACGCATCTGCCGGTGGCCTGTTTGGTTGGTAGTGCGGGTCACCGTCGTGGCGTGACGGGCGCGCGGGGCAGGACCATGGTTGTTCGAGTGTCGCCTGATCGGCTCCGCGCTCAATATCAGGGCCCGTCCTGTCATCAGCGGGCGGAGCGTGACCATGTGGCATCCTGCCGGACCGAAACCGAGCGGCGTCGTGCGAAGCGCCGATCAGGATGGCGGCCATGCGGGGCCGCAGTCCGGCCCCCCTGGTGTGCCTTCCGAAAACGACAAGTCTGAAAGCGACAAGGCTGGATCGAGGGCTGGATCGGGGGCAGGGTCCGGGGCGCGATTCTGCGGACCGGCGTCGGCCACTCCGACGCCGGCTGAGGCAGCGGAAACCGACGCCGCGCGCGATGAGAACGCGCAGACCGATCCCGACATTCTCCAACAATTGAACCGATCCTACGGGGCTTTGCTCAAGCAGCCGCTCCCGAAAAGCTATGACTCTTTGGTGGCGCGTCTTCTTCAAGAAGACAGAGGGTCGCGCTCCGATCCCCCCCATGACGACTGAGGCCGCCCCCGTCACCCGCTGGCGCGCCGCAAATCGGGCGCGCCGGGCGGGTTCGCGCGCGCCGTCATGGGGCGAATCCGGCCTTTGGCAGAAGTTTTGATTCGGCGTGCAACCGGATCGACGTCCACCGGTTCCTGTTGGCGAGCGCTCAAGACCGGGCGCGGACGAAAAAGCTGACCGTCCCCCTTCATCCGAAGAACCGGAGGATACCATGAAAAAGACCCTGACCGCCGCCGTCGTCGCCCTTGGCACGACCGCCGCCATGTCCGGCGCCGCCCTTGCCCAGGACATGGGCTACCCCCGTGACGCCAACCTGTCCGGGATCGTGACCAGCGTCGGCACCGATTCGTTCATGCTCGCCGAGCACTATGGTCCCGTGGAGGTCCACGTCGATCGCCTGTCCGACAACCCGCTGGATGGCAACGGTCGCATCCAGATCCAGACCAACGACCGCGTCACGGCGGCGGGACTGCTGTCGCTCGACAAGGGCGTGGCGGGCAAGCGCATCCTGCGGGCCGGCACCGTGTCCCTGCTGGTGGATGCCTCTTCGCAGCAGTCGGATCGCTGATCCGCTGATCTGCACTGTGTCGGGGCGCCGGGGCGGGTCGCGCGGACCCGCCCCGTGTGCCGCGTCGCTTTTGCGCCCGCAGCCCGGCGGCGCGCCCCTGCCAAGGGCCGGGGCGCGCCGCTGCATAAGGCCAGGACCCAGACAGATGCACTAGGCAGCGGGTGCGGTCTCGATTTCCTTATCCCGAAGCAGGGTCTGAAGTTCACCCTCTGCGGCCATCTCGCGCACGATGTCGCACCCGCCCACGAACTCGCCCTTGACGTAGAGCTGGGGAATCGTGGGCCAGTTCGAATAGTCCTTGATGCCCTGGCGCATGCTGTCGTCCTCCAGCACGTTGACGCCCTTGAACTTGACGCCCAGGTGGCCCAACACCTGCACCACGGCGGCGGAGAAGCCGCATTGCGGGAACATCGGCGTCCCCTTCATGAAAAGCACCACGTCGGTGCTGGAGACTTCCTCGCGAATGCGATCGTTGATGGTTTCGCTCATGGCCGAGCCTTTCCTGTTCCTGCTGGTCAGGGTCCTGCTTGTCAGAGTCCCACGCGCGGCGCCTTCAACACCAGGGCCTTTCGGGCGGCTCCCCGCCGTCGTCGGCCACCGGCCCCGAGGGTTCCGGGACAGCGCGCATATGGCCCCGGACCCCCGGCCTGTCAACGCGAACCGATCGCAATTCCGATCCGGCTTGGTGAGTGACCCCGGGGCATCGGTCCGCCGGTGCGGCCCGACAGCCTCAGTCCGGCAGCAGGGGCAGCCAGTCCTTCAGCCAGTCCAGCGCGTCCTCGTCCGGCAGCGGTTGGGTGCAGGCATCGATTTCCAGGCGCTCGCCGCGCTTGTGCGCGCCGCCGGCGGCCAGCAGGGCGTCCATGTCCTTGCCGGCCTTGCAGAAGGTCTCGCCATAGGTCTGGTCGCCCAGCGCGATGACGCCGTATTTCAGGTGTGACAGGCTGGGCGCGTGCTGTGTCAGCGCCTCGGCGAACGGGATGATGTTGTCGGGCAGTTCACCCAGGCCGTGGGTGGATGTCACCACCAACAGCGCGTCGCGGCCATGCAGGTCCATGGCCTCCAGGTCGCCGGTGTCCTCCTCGACCACGTCCACATCATGGCCCTGGCCGGTCAGGTCGTCTTCCAGGGTCTCGCCGACCATCTGCGCGTTGCCCGATTCCGTCCCCACAATGATCAGGATGTTCACCCGCCCGTCTCCACGGTCCCGATGCGTCGCGGCGTCCCGCCCCGACCCGAATTTTCCGATACCAAGTTTCGTCTCATGTGTCTATTTTTGTATCCCTTCCAGGGTGCGCCGGTGGCCGGCCGGGCGCGCCCCAGGCCAGAGACCCGAACACGAAAGACGACCCGCATGGTTAGCACGGACGCCGATCTGACCGCCCGCATCGCCCGCGGCGAGACGCTTGCCGGCCCGGACCAGGTCTCGCCCGGCTACAAGGCCGAGCTGATGCGCGTCATGGCCGTCTTCGTGGACAGCGAACTGGCCGGCACCGCCGGGCTGGTGCCATTCATCAACAGTGCGCCCGGCCTGCGCGAGCGGGCCACGGCGGCCCGCATCGTGGCCGAGAAGTTCGATCATGCCGAGACCGTGCTGGGAATCATGGCGCCGTTCGGCGTCAACCCGGCGCTGTACGTGCGGGCGCACTGCTGGGCCTCGCGCCTGGACCGCGAGTCCGCCCCGGGCAACCGCCGCATCGGCGGCGACAAGCGCCTGAACGTCTTTCATGCCCCGCTGGAAGGCTGGCTGGACGCCATCACCATGAACATGCTGATGGGCACGGCCGTCGCCGTGCAGCTAGACGAACTGACGGCCTGCTCTTATCAGCCCCTGCGCGATGTCATGGCCGCGATCGTGGAACGAGAGGCCGCCCACGCCCGCGCCGGAGAGACTGGGCTGGCCCAGGCGATCGAGCGCCAACACGCCACGGCGGCGGCACAGGTGGCGCGTGATCAGCAGGGCGACCTGCCTTTGAATTTCCCTGGAGATGGAGGCGATGC
>CAYFTQ010000147.1:0-6682 GCA_964346035.1 uncultured Roseospira sp.
GACGAAACCGGCGCCCGCTGGCCGTTGCGCCCGACCTCTCGCTGGCCGACGGCCTGGCCGGAGGCTTGATTGGCGGCTTGATTGGCGGCTGGCTTCGCGGGGCTCGGGGCGGACGCTGCAGGGAGCACCGGACGGCCGCTCGCGCGCTGGCGCCGGGGGCTGTCCGGCCCCTGCGGGTCTTGGGTGGACTGCTGGCGCGCGACCCGCGCCCGCGCGACCGCAGGGCGGTCCGCCGCCGGCGCCTGCTCCGGAGCCTCAGGCGCAGCGGGTGACGGCTGCCGGGCCTCGGGCGGCTCGGCCTCCTTGTCCAGTTGAGGCAGCAGGTGGGCCTTGATGGTCTCCTCGCTGGGCAGGCCGACGGCGGGGATGCGGGCGCCCAGCTTCGGCAGGACCTCGCGCACCGGACCATCCGCAATGGCCTCGCCCCGGCGCATGACCAGCAGCCTGTCGGCGATGTTGAGCAGCGAGGGTCGGTGCGTGACGATGATCAACGCCTTGTCCTTCAGGGACTGCGACAACCGGTTGACGAAGCCCTCCTCGGCCGGGATGTCCATCATGCTGGTGGGCTCGTCAAGCACCAGGATCGGCGGATCGGGCAGCAGGGCGCGTGCCAGGGCCACCGCCTGACGCTGGCCGCCCGACAGCAGCGACCCGCGCTCGCCCACCGGCATGTCGTAGCCCAGCGGGTGGCGGCTGATGAAGTCGTGGGCGCCGGACAACTCGGCGGCACGCAGGATCATGTCGTCGTCGGCTTCCGGGGCGCCCATGGCGATGTTCTCGCGCACCGTGCCGGTGAACAGGATGATATCCTGCAACACCACCCCGGCGGTGCGGCGGATGTCGGCCGGGTCGATCTGCTGGACGTCCGCGCCGTCGATCTGGATCGAGCCCTCGGTCGGATCGTACAGACGCGTCAGCAACCGGGCGATGGTGGATTTGCCGGACCCGATCGGCCCCATGATGGCCAGCCGTTCGCCCGGCCGCACCGAGAAAGACAGGTTCTTGACCGCCGGTGTCTGGGTGTCCGGATAGAAGAAGGTGACGTCCTGGAAGTCGATGCGGCCGGCGAGGGCGGGACGGCTGAGGAACTGCTTGCCGGCGGGGCGGTCCACGGGCAGCGCCATGATCTCGTCGATGGACTTGCGCGCCGAAGCCGCATGGTGCAGGCGCGCGACCAACCCGGCGATCTGGCCCAGCGGACCCATGACCCGCCCGGTCAGGATGGTGGCGGCGATCAGCCCGCCCATGGTCAACTCGTTGGTGGAAATCTGGTAGACACCGATGATCACCACCGCAATGGTCACAACCTGCTGGACGAACTGGGAAAAATGGATACCCAGGCCGGACAGGAACTTGACGCGTGCGCCCAGGTCCGCAGACTCGCCGCTGAAGGCCTCCCAGTCCCGCTGCATGCGGCCCTCGGCGCCCAGGCTCTTGATGGTGTCCAGGCCGGATATGGCCTCGATCAGAACCCCGTGCTTGTGGGCATTGCCGGCGTTGGTCTTGCGCACGGCCTGACGCAAAGGCGCCTGAAGGAGCAGGCCGCCTATGATGACCACCGGAACCGCCACCATGAGCACATAGGCCGACGGGCCGGCGATGACGTAGATCACCCCGATGAACAGGAAGATGAACGGAATGTCCACGATCGCGACGACCGTGGCCGAGGCGAAGAAGTCCCGCACAGCCTCGAATTCCTTCAGCTTGTTGGCGAAGGCGCCGGAGGAGGCCGGGCGCGAACCCATGCGCACGTTCAGGGCATGAGAGAAGATGATGGACGACATCACCACGTCGGCGCGTTTGCCGGTGTGGTCGATCAGATAGGCCCGCACCATCTTCAGCACGAAGTCGAAGCCATAGACGATCAGCACACCGGCGGCCAGGACCCACAGTGTTTCCAGGGCCTGATTGGGAACCACCCGGTCATAGACGTTCATGGTGAACAGGGGGCCGGCGAGGGCGAACAGATTGACCATGATCGCCGCCAGGATGACATAGACGTAGACCCGCCCCATGCGCCGCAGCGTGGCCCAGAACCAGTTTCCGCGCGGTGGCTCTTCCGTGGTTTCGGTCTTGCCGCGATAACTGATTTCCGGCCGCGCCAGGAAGGCATAGCCGTCGTAGCGTTCCTCGATGTGCTGTCGGGAGACGATCTCTGTGCCGCTCCCGGTTTCCGGCACCATGACCTCGAACTGGTCCCGCTTGACTTCCCGCAGCACCACATAGGTGCTGCGGCCCTTCAGCAGCAGAACGACCGGAAACAGGTGAGGCTGGATGTCGGCGAACTTGCGCCGCACCAGGCGCGCGCTGAGACGGGCGCGTTCGGCCGCGACCGGGAACATCTCCGGTGTCAGGCGATTGTTTTCAAGCGGCAGGCCCGAGGTCAGCGACGCAGCCGAGCGCGGACGACCGTGCAACCGGCACAGCGCCAGCAGGGCGCCGAGCAGGGGATCGGCACTCTCCGGCGTCAACGACGCAGGGCGCAGACGCCAGCCCGAGTCGGCCAGGCGGGCGCTGTCCTCACCCTGGCCGGTCGCCTGACTTCTCTGATCCGTGCCCTCGTGTCTCTCGGTCATTACACGATCCGCCATAAATGTTTATTTTCAGCAGGTTATAGATTGTTTCTCCACTTGATTATGAAGGATAGCGCCGTTTGCCGAGGCGCGCAAGAGGTCGAGTCCAAAAATCCTCTTCCAAATCAATAAGGTGTCAATAGGTCTTCACGACTCACATGCAGTTCCGACGCCATGTTGTGATATGTTTGAATCGGGCCACAATATGCTGGGCCGCAGAGGGCTTCGCGGCCCCCTCCCCTTGTCGCGCGGGGGTTCCAATCGACCGAACAGAGTCAGAGTCGTTTGCGGTTGTTTGAAGGCACGCACTGGGGGGCGGACGGGCGATCGGGGAACGCGCCCGGGCGCGCCCGTCAGGGCCGCAGCGCCGATCCCCCGAAACCGCGGCCAACGCTCCGGGTCCGGTTTCGACCGCAAGCCGCAGCGAATTCCATCGAATCCACTGCGGCCCGGTTCTCGTGCCGGTGAGAAAAACGGGCTTGAGAAAAACGGGCTAGGGCGCGAACACCGCCGGGCCGGACAGGACCAGCTTGATCAGGTCGGATTGGCGACCGGTTCCGGTCTTGCGGAAGACCGACTTGAGCTGGCTGCGGATGGTGGCGAGTTGCTGGCCACCGGCCGATGCGATGTGCTCTACCGTCTCGCCACGCGCCAGGCGAGCCACAACCAGCGCCTCCGACCGGGTCAGGCCGTACAGGGCGGCCAGCCGACTGGCATTGATGGACAGCCCGGCTTCCGGGTCGGCGACGAACAGGGCGGCACCGGCGGCGGTCGCCCCCGCCGCGACCACGATGGCGGAGGCGGCCGGGCCTTCGTCCCTTGGCGGCAGTGCGATGGCGCCCTCTGTCGGATCGTCGCCGCTGGCGCAAGCCTCGATCGCGGCGCGCAGCTTGCGGGTTTCGGCCGGGCGGGCCGCCGAGACGGCGCCTCGGCGGTCGCGCCACAGCACGCGGCGCTCGCCCAGCAGCCGCTCGGCCCTGGTATTGGCATGCACGATGCGTCCATCGGCCCGGGTCAGGATCAGGCCCAGCGGAAGGCGATCAAGCATGGCGTAGGCCACGCGCCGGGCCTGATCGGCGTCGGCGGTCATGGCATGACGCAGACGGGCGCGCCGCAATGCGCCGGTCAGCAGGTCGCCTGTCAGCCCCTCCAGGGGAACGATTTCCTGGACTCCGGCGCGCAGCAGGGCATCTTCCAGCGCCTCGTCGGGGGCGCCAAGAGCCACCACGGTTTCGGCCTGGCGACCGTCAAGCGCGGGCAGGGCCTGGTCCGGTCCACCCTTCAACAGCAGCAGCAGCGGCGCCCGCGTCACGCGATCCAGGCGCCGCAAGGACATGGTCAGGGCGTGGCCGATGGCGGCGGCGTCCAGCATATCTAGCACGGCTCGGGGGTCATCAAGCTCGGACGCGACAACAAGCGCCTGAGAGATCTTGCGCTTGGCTACGGAGGCTGGATCGAATGACAGCATGGAACCCGGCTTTCTTTCCCAATCCCAAGGACTTTTCCGGAGCGGGGCGCACCTCATTTCTTGTCGACGCGCATCGACCGGACAATGATCAAGCCGATGAAACCACGTTCCCATGGGTACTGTACATGGGCTTTGGTCTCATTTCTATCGAAGCTGTTCCCCGCGTGCCCGTGGGCCGCCCGGCTTGCGGCGGTATCGCGGTATCGGGATGGGCGATGGCGTTGCGATTGTCGGTGCCTGCCACCCGTGGCATCATGCCGCCGTGACGTGGGCGCCATCGCCCCGATCTCAAGGCGGAGGACCTATCCGTGACGGAGACAACCCAGCCGCGGCACCCCCGCGCCACCGAAGGCGCGGCCTCGGCGCCGGATGATCTGGACGGCGCCAGCGGGCGCCGCGCGCGTCGGGCCATGATCATGGTGGTCGTGACGCTGGCCTTGATCACGATCGCGGGCATCGCCCTTGTGCTGTGGTATGTCAATGCCGAGCGCGAACGCGAGATCCAGAACTGGCAGGTGCGGCTTGGGATCGTCGCGGATGGCCGCGTGGGGGCGCTGACGCAGTGGCTGGACGAGCAGGTCTCGGTCCTGACCCGGCTGTCCACCAATGCCAATCTGCAACTGTATGTCATGGACCTGATGGCGGCCACGGGCGAGGACGCAGAGCAGGTCGAGGGGCGCTACGTCCGCAATATCCTGGATGCCACCGCGAACCAGGCCGGGTTCATGCCGGATCGTCGTTCCAGCCGGGTGAACGCCAATGTCGGTACCTCGGTGACGGCCGGCCTGGCTGTGCTGGACCGGTCCGGCGACATCATCGTCGGCAGCGAGTTCATGCCCGGCCTGCCCGAGGGCTTCGGCGCCGCCCTGGCCCGCGCCAGCGATGGCAGGCCGGTCGTGACGGGGCCGCGAACCGGGCCGACGGGGGAACGGCTGCTGGGTGTCGTGGTGCCCCTGTACGCCGTACAGCAAAGCGCGCCGGACGGCAGCCAGCTTGGCTATATCGTCGGCCTGCGGCCGTTCAACAACACCGTGTTCGGGCTTCTGGATCAGCCCGGCAACGCATGGCGCAGCGCCCAGACCTATCTTGTGCGCGATCGCGATGGGTCGGTGTCGTATCTGACGCCGCTGGCCGACGGCACGCCTCCGATGGGCAAGTCGCTGTCGTTGCGGACCCCGGAGCTGGCGGCTGCAAGCGCGATCGAGGCGCCCGGGCTGTTCGGCTTTGGCCGCGACCATGCCGGCACCGACGTCCTGTTCACCAGTCGCGCGGTTCCCGGGACCGACTGGATTCTCGTTCACACCGTCTCACGGGCCGAGGCGCTGGCCGAGTCCAACGCCCGCCTTCGCACGCTGCTGATCGTGTTCATCCTGGTCATCGTCGGTGTGCTGGGCGGGTCCGTGGCGCTGTGGCGCCATGGCACCTCGGTTCGGCTGGCCGAGATCGCGGCCCGCTACAAGCTGACCGCCGACCGGCTCAACAGCCACATGAAGTTTCTGCGCGTGGTCACCGATGGCCAGCCCACCGCCATCGCCGCCGTGGACGAGAACGACCACTATACCTTTGCCAACCGCGAGGCGGTCTGGGGCGCCGACCTGGAGCCGGAAAGCCTGCTCGGCATGACCTTGTCCGAGGTCATGGGGCCGCACGACGCCGGCAAGGTCCGCGCCCTGAACCAGCGCGTTCTGTTGACCCAGTCTCCGGCCTCTGAGGTGCTGACCCTGGAGCGCGACGGGCAGGAACGGATGATCAAGTCCGATCATATTCCCCTCGCCGCCGACCGGGATCATCCGCGCTCCGTGCTGATGGTCATGCAGGACGTCACGGAGTTGATGGCCGAGCGTGCCCGGCGCGAGGCCACGATGCGCGATCTGGTCGGCACCCTGGTCAGCCTGGTGGACCAGCGCGATCCGTTTTCCGCCAATCACTCCGCCATGGTCGCGGAGGTCTCGCGCGCGGTCGCAGAGGAGATGGGCGAAAGCGGGGCCGTGCGCCAGACCGTGGACATCGCCGGCAACCTTATGAACCTGGGCAAGATTCTGGTTCCCGAGGACATCCTGACCAAGTCAGGCGCCCTGACGGACGAGGAGTTCAACATCGTTCGCATGGCCATGGTGCGCACCGCCGACATGCTGTCGGGCGTCTCCTTTGATCTGCCCGTGGCCGAGTGTCTGCGCCAGCTTCAGGAGCGCTGGGACGGGACCGGCTACCCGGATGCCCTGGCCGGCGAGCGCATCTGCGTCGAGGCCCGTATCGTCATGGTCGCCAATGCTTTCGTCGGCATGGTCAGCCCGCGTGCCTTCCGCAGTGCTCTGCCGATCGAGAAGGTCACCTCCATTTTGATGGAGGATGCCGGCAAGCGCTATGACATGCGGCCGGTGGCGGCGCTTGTGAACTATCTCCAGAACCGGGGCGGGGCGGAACGCTGGCGCGCCGTCGGCCAGTCGGACGCTGCGGGCGACGGATCCTGAGCGGCCACCGCGAGCGGCGGGCGACCGTTCCGTCCGGCCGAGAAACGGGCGCCGGGGACACAGTCGGTACGCGGCGCATACGAAAGGCTTGATCGCTTGATTGACAACATGTTGTAGTCTGAACTACACATTCCGCTAATGGCGGGGGAAGGGGGGCAGGTCGATGAAGC
>CAYFTQ010000148.1:0-6644 GCA_964346035.1 uncultured Roseospira sp.
GGGACCCCTGGACGCTGTGCCTGCCGGCCGCCAACGCGCGCGCCTTGCGGGACCTGATCGGGCAGCGCTCCGGTGTCGAGGGCGGACTGGGCGCGGCCCGCGTCGAGCACCGCAAGGCGGCCGAGCGGCTGGCGGCGGCGCAGGCCGACCTGGTTCGCGTGGCCGGCCCGGCAGCGGCCGGCGGGGTGGGCGCGCCGGATGCGCGAGCCGGCTCTGAAAGCGGGTCTGATCCCGGGTCGGATAGCGGAACCGAGTCCGCCTGGCATTTGCTGGACGCGGCGCTGAGGGCCTCGTCCCGCGATGACGCCGAGGCCCGCTGGCTTCTGGAAACGCGCGACCGGGCAGCGCTGGCCGACGCCGAGGGCGCGGCCCTGGCGGCTCTGGCGCCATGGTCGGGTGATGGCGCCTCGCTGGCGGCGATGGCCATCCCGGATGCGTCCCGTCTGGATGCCTGGCGCGCCGCCCTGGCCGAGGCGGACGCCGGCCTGAGGGACGAGCGGCGCGAGATCAACCGACTGGAGCAGGAACGCGCCAGCCTGGTCGCGCGCGCCGAGGCCCTGCGCGGTGCGGGCGGGGTGGTTGACGATGCGCGCTCGGCGGCCCTGCGGGCGGCGCGTGATGTTGCCTGGTCCGGCCACCGCGCAGTTCTGGACGCGGCTACGGCGGACGCCTTCGCGGCCGCCCTGCGGGCGGACGACGCCGCGGCGGACGCCCGCCTCGCCGGATCCGCCGATCTGGCCCGGCTGCGTCAAACGGACGTTGAGGCCGCCGCCATGGCCGGCGCTCTTGATCAGGTTCGCAACCGCCACGAGGCCACGCGGGCCGCGCGCGCCGATCAGGTGGCCGAGGTCGTGGCCCTTCTCGCGGCCCTGGGACTGCCGCCGGACTGGTCGGTGGACTCGCTGACGGACTGGCTGAGTCGGCGTCAGGCCGCCTTGCGGGCCGGCGAGGCGCGCCGGGACAAGGACCGCCGCATCGCGGCGGCGCGCGAGGACGCCGAACGCGGCCGCGCGGCCCTGGTGTCGGCGCTGGCGGGGGTGGACGTGGTGGCGGCGCCGGACGCCGGCATGGCGGCCCTGCGGGAGACGGCGGAGACGGTCCTGAAGGCGCGCTCCGACCGGGTTGCGCGCCTGCGCGGCGCGCGAGAGGCGGTCGCGGCCGCCACGCGCGACGCCCAGGAGCGGGCCCGCGCCCTGGAGGATGCCGTTGAGGCCCAGTCCCGCTGGCGGGCCGCGTGGGAGCAGGCCCTGGCGGACGGCTGGCTGGGAACGGCGGCGCCTGTGCCCGCGCCGGAGGCTGTCGACGGCATCCTTGACGACCTCGCCACCCTGGAGGGCCTGTTGATGGAACGGGACGCGCTGGTCCGGCGCATCGATGGCATGGTGCGCGATCAGGCATCCTATGTGGCGGCGCTGTCGGACCTGCTGGTGGCGGTGGGCGAGACGCCAGCGCCCGAGCGCCCCCTTGATGCAGCCGATGCCCTCGCGGGCCGGCTCAAGGCGGCGCGGCAGGCGGAGGATCGGCGCGCCGACCTGCGCCAACGGCTGGACGAGGCGCGCCAGGCGCGCGCCACGCTGGCGGCCCCGCTGGCGGCGTTGGCTCGCCGCAAGGCCGAGATGACCGCCCTGTTCGGGGTCAAGACCCTGGCCGAGGTGGCCGCCGCGCTGCACCGGGTGGAGCAGCGCGCCCGTTTGCGCGAACGTCTCTCGCAAGCCGAGGCGGCGCTTGGCGATGCCGTGCGCGAGCCAGACGCGGCGCGGGCGGAGACCGCCCTGGCCGCCCTGGACGTCGAGTCCCTCGACCTGGAGGCGGCCGAGCTTGATTCCCGTCTTCCCGATCTGGACGCCCGCCGCCTGGACCAGTTCGCTGCCCTGACCCGCGCCCGCGATGCCCTGGCCGGCATTCAAGGCGATGACGACGTCGCCCGGCTGGAGGAACGTCGCCGCACGCTGCTGCTGGAGATCGAGGACCGCGCCCGCCATCATCTGCACCTGCGCCTGGGGGTGGCGGCAGCGCGGCGCGCCCTGACGCTGTACCGGGAGCGTCACCGCTCCGCCATGCTCGCGCGGGCAGGCGAAGCCTTCACCACCATCAGCCGGGGCGCCTATGACGGGCTGGGCACCCAGCCCGGTGTCGCCGGTGAGCGGCTGGTCGCGCGCGAGGCCGGCGGCGGCTCCAAGACCGTGGACGCCCTGTCCAAGGGGACGCGGTTCCAGCTCTATCTGGCTTTGCGCGTCGCGGGCTATCACGAAATCGCGGGGCGGGCCGATCCGGTTCCGTTCGTCGCCGACGACATCATGGAGACCTTCGACGATGACCGCGCCGAGGAAGCCATGCGCCTGTTCGCAGACATGGCGACGGTCGGGCAAGTGATCTACATGACGCACCATCGCCATCTGGTCGAAACCGCCCGCGCCGTCTGCCCCGGCGCGCGGGTACACGGCCTGGACGGCGCTGCGGCACCGGCGTGACGGGCGCGAGCTCTTGCGCTGCCGGCGGCAGGCGCCGACATTGCGTTCACGCGACCGCGCGGTCCGGACACTCGCCGATTCTCACGGAGGCCCCATGATCGATCTGTTCTTCTGGCCCACCCCCAACGGCCTGAAGGTGTCCATCCTGCTGGAGGAACTGGGCACGGCCTATCGCGTGCATCCGGTCAACATCACCAGGGGCGATCAGTTCCAGCCCGAATTCCTGGCCATCGCGCCCAACAACCGAATCCCGGCGATCATCGACCAGGACCCCGCCGATGGTGGCGAACCGCTGTCGGTGTTCGAGTCGGGCGCCATCCTCTGGTACCTGGCGGAGAAGCATGGCGCCTTTTTGCCCGCCGCGCCGCGCGACCGGGTGCGGGTCAGCGAATGGTTGTTCTGGCAGATGGGCGGGCTCGGGCCGATGGCCGGCCAGGCGCATCATTTCCGCCAGTTCGCGCCCGAACCCGTGCCCTACGGCATCGAGCGCTACACCACCGAAGTCAACCGCCTCTACGGTGTCATGAACCGGCGCCTGGAGCGGGTGCCCTACCTGGCGGGCGAGGACTACACGATTGCCGACATGGC
This sequence comes from uncultured Roseospira sp., assembly GCA_964346035.1. Taxonomy (GTDB): domain Bacteria; phylum Pseudomonadota; class Alphaproteobacteria; order Rhodospirillales; family Rhodospirillaceae; genus Rhodospira. The sequence goes on from CAYFTQ010000148.1 coordinate 3,060, forward strand.
GTGTTTTCCCTGGGTCGCGCCTCACCAGCGCCAGGGCCAGGACCTGGACGACTTTCCGCATCTCAAGCGATGGTTCCACGCCATGGCCGCGCGCCCCACGGTCGAGAAGGGGCGGCGCATCGGCGAGGCCTGGCGCAAGGACAGCACCATGACCAGCGAAGAGGCGCGCGCCATCCTGTACGGTCAGCGCGCGTCCTGACCGCAACCGGACAGGCCGGCGATCGTGCCTGATGGTGTTGTGCCTTATCGATGCCCAGGTGTCGGGCTATCCTGACATCCGATCGCGGCTGTTCGGGTCGCCCAACCAGGAGAGGTGCGCATGCTTCAGGATCGTTACCCCGCGCTCGCCACGGCCGACGCGGCGACCCGTACCGTGACCGTGGACCGATCCCGACCGGTGCGGCTGACCCGTCGCGGCCTGATTCAGGGGCTGGCGGCCGGCAGCGTGGTGGCCCTGTCAGGCTGCGCCAACAACCCGCATCTGGGGCGCGATCAGCTGATGCTGGTCAGCGACCAGCAACTGGCCGCCATGTCATCGGCGACCTGGCAGAAGGTGACGACCCAATACCGCCCGGTTCGCGACGGCGGAATGGCGCGGGCGGTGGATCGCGTGGGCCAGCGCATCGTCTCCGCCTCGGGTCTGCCCACGAACCGTGATTGGCGCTTCACCCTGCTGGACAGCGACCAGGTCAACGCCTTCGTGCTGCCGGGCGGACAGGTGGCCTTTTTCAAGGGCATCACCGAGAAGTTCGAGAACGAAGACCAGATGGCCACGGTCATGGGGCACGAGGTCGGGCATGTCGCCGGGCGTCACGCGGCCGAACGGGCCAGCCAGCAGCTTCTGGCGGGTCTGGGCATGACGGTCGCCCAGGTGGTCGTCGCCAGTTCCGGAACCCGCTACGCCCAGGAGATCGCCGGCGTTCTCGGTGCCGGTGTGACCTTCGGCTACATCCTGCCGTACTCGCGCCAGCACGAATACGAGGCCGACGCACTGGGCGTGCGCTACATGGCACGGGCCGGCTATCAACCGCGCGAATCTGTTCGCTTCTGGCAGACCATGATGGGCTCCGGCCGGCAGGTGGCCGAATTCATGTCCACCCACCCCAGCGACCGCAACCGCATCTCGGCCCTCAACACCCAGATCATGCGCCTGGGCTGAGCGGAACAACGATCCCGCTTGGTGCCGGCCGGCCTTGACCCTGGCGGGCCACGTCGAACCGGCGCAACACTCTGCCGGCACGCGATCCGGGCCGGACGGCCGCGAACGGATGTCCTGACGCCCCGCCTACGAACCAGTCAACCACCGGGTATCGTGTCGGCGGACGGTCGCCCGCCGGATGCGGGATGAACGGAAAGGGCGGCCCCAACGGGGCCGCCCTTCGCGTCCTGGCTGCCGACGGACGTCCGTCAGCGCCGCATCGGGTTTTGCATCAGCGTTCCACGCACATGGCGATGCCCATGCCGCCGCCGATGCACAGCGTGGCCAGGCCCTTCTTGGCGTCGCGCTTCTGCATTTCAAAAAGCAGGCTGGTGAGGATGCGCGCGCCGGACGCCCCGATGGGGTGGCCGAGCGCGATGGCGCCGCCGTTGACGTTGACCTTGCTGGTATCCCAGCCCAGTTCCTTGTTGACCGAGATGGCCTGAGCGGCGAAGGCCTCGTTGGCTTCGATCAGGTCCAGGTCCTCGTGTTTCCAGCCGGCCTTTTCCAGGGCCTTGCGGCTGGCGGGGATGGGGCCGGTGCCCATGATGTCGGGCTCGACGCCGCAGGTCGCCCACGAAACGATGCGCGCCATCGGGGTTACGCCACGCCTGGCCGCCTCGGCGCCCCTCATCAGCACGACGGCGGCGGCGCCGTCGTTGATCCCGCTGGCATTGCCGGCGGTGACCGTGCCTTCCTTGTTGAAGGCCGGGCGCAGCTTGCCAAGGCCTTCCTTGGTCACGCCATCCTTGGGATGCTCGTCGGTTTCCACGACCGTCTCGCCCTTGCGGGTCTTGATGACGTAGGGAACGATCTCGTCCTTGAAGCGACCGGCCTTGATGGCCGCTTCTGCCTTGTTCTGGGAGGCGGCGGCGAACTCGTCCTGCTCGTCGCGGGTGATCTGCCAGCGCTGGGCAATGTTCTCGGCGGTCACGCCCATGTGATAGCCTTGGAAAGCATCGAACAGGCCGTCGCGCAGCATGCTGTCCTTGAGCTCCAGCGAGCCCATGCGGGTGCCGTTGCGCATGTGCGCCAGATGCGGCGCCATGCTCATGTTTTCATGGCCGCCGGCGACGACGATGTCGGCATCTCCGAGAAGGATGGACTGATAGCCCAGCGCGACGGAGCGCAGGCCCGAGCCGCACAACTGATTGATGCCGTAGGCCGTCACCTCGACCGGAATGCCGGCGTTGACGGAGGCCTGCCGGGCCGGGTTCTGGCCCGTGTCCCCGGTCAGGATCTGGCCCAGGATGACCTCGGACACGTCGGCCGGTTCGACCTTGGAACGCTTCAGGACCTCCTGGATGACAGCCTTGCTGAGGTCGTGCGCATGCACCGAGGCGAGCGCGCCGTTGAAGGTGCCCACGGCCGTGCGCGTCGCGCCGGCAATGACGATATCATCTGTCATGGTCGTGTCTCCTTTTTCCTCCCTGGCGACGCGCGCCCCAGCGGTGCGATTCACCGCGATTCCGGCGCATCTTGACCCGGCCGGCCAACCCGCCCGCCATGGGCAAAGGGTGGCAAGGCCAGCCCAGGACCCGGATGGATCCCGCACATCGCTCTTGTGGTCTGTTATATAAGGTCTGGCCGTTGGTGGAAAACCGTACTCTGCTTATGGTGCATTCAGGTTTCGTCATGCACGCTTCGGACTGCGGCGCGACACGTCCGATGCGCCGATCAGATCCGGTTTTTGGTTTGGTTCGGTCAGTCCAACCGGATCGGGAGGGGGCTATTCGAACCGCAGGAAAGCATCCACGTCCATCACGACCATCAACTCGCCTTCCAGGCGAACCACGCCCTGGGACACCCCGCGCCAGCGCGGGTCCAGGGTGGACGGATTGGGCTCGATGGCGTCCAGTGACAGGCTGTGGACATTGCCGACCGAGTCCACCATCAGGCTGTACAACTCGTTGCCCTGCTCGACGGTCACGCACATGATCTTCTTCTGGTTTTTTGGATCGGGCAGGCCAAGGCGCTTGCGGACCTCAATCACGGTGACGATCCGGCCACGAAGATTGATGGCCCCTGCGACCTCAACGGGCGCCAGCGGGATCCGGGCGACACGCTCCGGCAGAAGGATGTCCTGGACACGCTCAACCGGAATACCAAACAACTGACCATGGACATAGATGGTCACAAAGACCTGTTCGCCGGACACGGCCGCCACGGCGCCACCGGCGCGGTTGGCGACATCACGGTCCTGGGAGACGGGAGCAAGCTGGTTCATGGCCATGCCGTCCAGGGTTGAGGGCGCGCAAGGCGGGCGGCCCGGAACATCAAGTCCGACTGTGCGCGTCGGGGCGCCGGTCTGTCAAGGCGGCGCGGCCCGGTCCCAGGGCTCCGAATCCGGGTTACGGGGTTTTCATGTTCAGGATTGAGGCGAGGCA
>CAYFTQ010000149.1:0-6553 GCA_964346035.1 uncultured Roseospira sp.
GGAGAACATGGAATCCCCGGGACTCACAGCCCCCCTCAACACCTCCATCCCTTTTCTTTATAGTCCTGACTGTTTAGAAGGATGGGGCGCCGACCGGACAGCGTCCGGTCTCGCGGGACCGAACCGACAGTTCCCTTGCCCAAGACCTTTGGCCGCCCGGCCCGGAGACCAGCCCCGTGACAGATCCGCGAACCTCCCCGTCCGAGAAACCCTTCCTGCGTGTCCTGGCCGGCGAGGCCGTCTGGCCGCCGCCCGTCTGGCTGATGCGCCAGGCTGGCCGCTATCTGCCCGAATACAGGGCCACGCGGGAGCAGGCCGGCGGCTTTCTCGACCTGTGCTATACGCCCGAACTGGCTGTCGAGGTCACCCTGCAGCCGCTGCGGCGCTTTGGTTTTGATGCCGCCATTCTGTTCTCGGACATTCTTGTGATTCCCCATGCGCTGGGTCAGCAGGTCGCCTTCAAGCAGGGCGAGGGTCCGGTGCTGGACGCACTCAAGGATGAAAACGACCTCGGCCGCCTGGATGTGGGTCGGGTGCTTGAACACATGGCCCCGGTTCTGGAGACCGTGCGCGGCCTTTCCGGCGCCATTCCAAAGCATACCGCGCTGATCGGTTTCGCGGGCGCGCCGTGGACGGTGGCGACCTACATGATCGAGGGTGGCGGCTCGAAGGACTTCGCCCGCACCAAGGAATGGGCCTATGGCCGTCCGGAGCTGTTCGGTCGCCTGATCGACACCCTGGTTCAGGCGACCGGCGATTATCTGATCGCCCAGATCGATGCCGGAGCCGAGGCGGCGCAGATCTTCGACACCTGGGCCGGCGCGCTGCCGGAGGCCGATTTCCGGCGCTGGGTCATCGATCCCATCGGACGCATTACGCGCCGAATCCAGGCCGAGCGTCCGGGCGTTCCGGTGATCGGATTCCCGCGCGGAGCCGGTGTGCTGTATCCGGACTTCGTTCGCCATACCGGTGTTACCGCCGTCAGCCTGGATACCGCCCTGCCCTGCGGTTGGGCCGCCGAGGCCATCCAGCCGCATACCGTGACCCAGGGCAACCTGGACCCCATCCACCTGGTGACCGGCGGCGACGCCCTGGATGCGGCAACGGATCATGTGCTGCAAACCCTTTGCGGGACGTATCCGCATATTTTCAACCTTGGACATGGGATTGTGCCGCAGACACCGCCGGACAATGTGGCCAGGCTGATGGACAGAATTCGCAATGCGCCCCGGCCGGCGGGTGTGTAGGGCTGCCACCGAGGCGCCGGCGGGGTGCGGCGCGGTCGCGGAGAAACGCGGACGTGGCCGGGCCGTCCGCTAGCCGATCGGGGTCAGGGGTCGGGAGAGGTCATGAGCCGAGTGGCGGTCGTCGTATTCAACCTGGGAGGACCGGACAGCCTGGAGTCCGTCAAGCCGTTCCTGTTCAACCTGTTCTTTGATCCGGCCATCATCGGTGCGCCGATGCCGATTCGCTGGCTGCTGGCAAGGTTCATTTCGGGCCGGCGGGCTCCCATCGCCCGCGCCATTTATGCACAGATCGGCGGCCGCTCGCCGCTGGTCGAGCAGACCCGGCGTCAGGCCGACGCGCTTAAGGCGGAACTGGAGAAACGAGCCGTCGGCGAGACGGTGGGCGTCTTCATCGCCATGCGCTACTGGCATCCGATGACCCGCCAGGCCGTGCGCGAGGTCAAGGCCTTCCGGCCCGATACCATCGTTCTTTTGCCGCTGTATCCACAGTATTCCGGCTCCACCAGCGGGTCGTCGCTGAACCACTGGGTCCGGACGGCGGGTCGGCACGGCCTGAAGGCGGATACGCACACGATTTGTTGCTATCCCACCGGGCCTGGTCTGATCGGCGCCCAGGCGGCGTTGACCGGAGCCGGGCTCGCCGAGGCGAGGGCGCACGGGCGGCCGCGCGTTCTGTTCTCGGCCCACGGACTGCCGAAAATCAGCATCGAACGAGGCGATCCCTATCAAAGCCAGGTCGAAATGACGGCGCAAGCGATCGTCGATCATATGGCCGTGCCGGATCTGGACTGGAAGGTCTGCTACCAGAGCCGCGTCGGCCCCCTGGAATGGATCGGGCCGGATACCGAATCGGAAATTCAGCGCGCCGGGCGCGATGGCGTGCCGGTTGTGGTGGTGCCGCTGGCTTTCGTCTCCGAGCATTCGGAAACGCTGGTCGAACTCGACATCGAATATGGGGAACTGGCTCAGCACCACGGCGTGCCGGCCTACGTCCGGGTACCGACGGTGCAGGCCCACGCCGATTTCATCGGCGGGTTGGCCGATCTGGTGGACCGGGCCATTCATCCCGAATCCGGCGACGGCTGCCAGATCACCGGCGGGCCGGCCGGCGGGCGGCTGTGTTCAGAGGTGGGCGCGCGGGTGTGTGACGAAGCATGGAACATGTGTCCCCACGTGGCGAACGGATCGTCGGGGAAAACCGGAAAGCGATGACTCGAACGGGGAAAGGTGTCGAACTATGGACTATCTGAATTTCCTGAGCCTTCTTGGACTTGAAAATTACTACAATTGGGTTCTGATCGTCCATATTATTGCCGTTATTACATGGATGGCAGGGCTTTTCTATCTGCCTCGCCTTTATGTGTATCATGCCATGGAGGAGCCCGGATCGAGAACGTCCGAAACCTTCAAGGTCATGGAACGGCGCCTTTTGAAAGCGATCATGAATCCCTCGCTGATCTTCGTGGTCGTGACCGGCCTTCTGCTGTGGGGCGACTGGCTGACCATGGGCTGGCTGCACGTCAAGCTTCTGATGGTTGTCTTCATGCTGGTGTGCCATGGCCTGTACGCGCGCTGGCGCAAGGATTTCGAGGCCGACCGCAACACCCGCCACCATCGCTTCTATCGTGTCTGGAACGAGGTGCCGACGCTGCTGCTGCTGATCATCGTGCCGCTGGTGATTCTGAAGCCGTTCTGATCGGCGCCTGTGTCGTTGAATCGTGGTTGTCATGGTCCTGTCGTTGAAACGATCCGCCGGATATGCTGTTTCCGGAGGGAGATTGACGCGGACGGTCAGTTTGGTCGAGGCTGATCGCGTGTCAGGAGATCAATGAGCGCAGGACCCGCGCGGCAGCAGGAGTATGACGACATGAAACAGGTCGCCCGAATCCTGGATGCCGTCATGGACGGTCGCGCGGATTGCCCCGTTTCCGACTGTGCGGCGGCCTTGGACGCCATGCATGCCTGGCATGCCTCGATTGCCGATCTGCCGGCGGCCACCCGGGGCCATCTGCGCGAGGCTGGCGCCCATTGTCGCGCCTGCGGCAGGAACTGCGGGGTGGCCAGGGCGGTTGACGATGCCCTGGCACGACTGGATACGGCTGATGCCGGTGGCCGACGGGCCAAGGTCACGACGTCATCGGCGTTCCGTTGGACCTGTCCCGCCGACGCGGTCTCCGTGTCCTCGGCCTGATACGCCTGTCCGTGAAAAGCGGAACGGCCCCGACCCCGCAGCGCCGGGATCGGGGCCGATGTGTCGTCGGGCCGGTGTGTCGTCGCGGTGACGAGATCGCGGCCCTCGGCCTTGATCCCCGACGAGTCGGGGTCAACGCTCCGATCGTTCACGCCATCCAGAACGGCTTGCGGGCCTCGTCCCGGCATTGCTCGGCGGTCAGGCCGATATCGCGGCGCAGGAACACGGGCATCTCTCTCAGGTGCCGGCGGTCCTCGGCGCGGCGCTGCCAGACCATCGCAGTGCGCCACAATGCGGCTCCGACCCGGCGCGCCACGGTGACCGGATCCGACAACGTGGGAACGGACAATGTCATGGTAAACGTCAGGGCCTTGCGGGACATGGCCTGTCTCCTGTGGTCGCGAGTGTCCGGCCGAAGGCGGGACGGGCGGGTCTTGACGAGGGGCGCGACAGCCCGTATTGTATCGATACAAAAAAAGGGCCGGTCGGTTTGTCTCCCCTATTGTTTGGTATTCCTGGTCCTGTATTGGTGTCAATGTCTTTATTGTATGGGAACAATATGGCTGGATCGGACCGCGACTCCTGGCACCCCGACCTGAGCAATCGACCCGGCCCACGCTATCGCGCCATCGCCGATGCCCTGGCTTCGGATGTGGACGCCGGTCGTCTGCCGGCCGGGACCCGGCTGCCCCCTCATCGCACGTTGGCCGCCGCCCTGGGTGTCACGGTCGGAACCGTAACGCGCGCCTATGCCGAGGCCGAACGGCGCGGACTGCTGGAAGCCACCGTCGGGCGCGGCAGCTTTGTTCGTGCCGCTGCCGGTGCCGAGACCACGGCACATATCTGGGTTAGCTCGGACGCATCAGGGGGGCCGTTCCCGTCCCCGGCCCTGGCCCCGTCCCCGGCCCCGTCCCCGGCGCCCGCTTCGACTGCGTCGGGTGGCTATGATCCGCTCCCCGAGCCGCCGGACTCCGGCGGCCTGATCGATCTGAGCGTGAACTATCCGGTGCGCGGCTTTCTGGCCGGCGCCCTGGCGCCCGGCCTGGGCGCCCTTGGCGTCGATCCCGAGCGTCTGGCTACGCTGGGCGGGTATCAGCCCTCGGTCGGGCGGCCGGAACACCGCCTCGCCGGTGCGCGCTGGCTGGCCCGGTTCGGCCTGACGGCTGCGGCCGAGGACGTGATTCCTGTGCATGGCACTCAAGGCGGGCTGACCGCCGTGCTTTCCACCTTGGCGCGGCCCGGCGAGACCCTGCTGGTGGAGGACCTGACCTGGCCCGGCGTGCATTATATCGCCCGGCGCCATGGCCTGCGGCTGGTGTCCGTGACCGGGGATGGCGACGGCCTGTGCCCGCAGGCGCTGGCGCGCGCGGCCCGGCAAACGGGCGCCCGGGTGGCCTATCTGGTGCCGACGCTACACAATCCGCTCAACATCACCATGCCGGAGGCGCGCCGCGAGGCCCTGTTGGCGGTCGCGCGGGCGGAAAACCTGGTTCTGGTGGAAGACGACATCTACGGCTTTCTCGCCGACCGGCCGCCGCGTCCGCTGGCGGCGCGCGATGACGCGCATGCCGTCTATGTGACCAGCCTGTCCAAGTGCGTGGCTCCGGCGCTGCGGGTCGGATTCGTCAAGGCGCCGGCCGCCCTGGTGCCGCGCATCGCGCAGGCGGTGGCGGCGGATACGCTGATGGTCTCGCCGTTGCTGCTGGAGATCGCCGGCGCGCTGATCGAGGGGGGCCATGCCGCCGCCGCCGCCGAGGCCCAGCGGAGCGAGGCCCTGGCGCGTCAGGCGCTGGCCCGGCGTCGACTGGCGGTGGATCTGCCGGCCGGGGCGGCGGCCTCGTTCCATGTCTGGCTGCCGCTGCCCGAGGGATGGCGCGGCGAACACTTTGTGGCCGAGGCGCGGGCGCGGGGCGTCAGCGTGACACCCGGTGCCACGTTCCGCGCGGATGGCAGCGACCCCGGCGCGGTCCGTCTGTGCCTGTCGGCCGTGCCCGACCGCGCTCGACTGCAAACCGCGCTGGATATCCTGGCCGGCCTGCTGGATCAGGCGCCCCAGGCGGTTCTTCCCGTGGTCTGATCGGGTCCGACCCGAACGAAGGCATCGGCCCGAGTTTGGAACGTTGATGCAGAAGAAATGATCTCGTGCGCCGACGGTTGGCTCCCTTGTCTTTGTCAGAGCACTAGGGCTGGTCGCCTTGGTCGGGGGGGGCACCGCCCATGTCCGCCGGGACCTGAAGCCGAACGGCCCGGTCGGCGACCGTCTGTCCCATGGTCGCCACCAGCGGGTCAGCCAGCAGGCTGGACACCTGCGCCCGCGACAGACCGTTCATGCTGCTGTCGGCCCAGCCGCGCCACAGATAGGACCCCGTCATCGGGTCGCTGACCGTGATCTTCAGCCGCAAGGTGGCGGAAAAGCTGTCGTTGCGCTGGTGGAAGACGTTGCCCTCCACGGCCCGTCCGCGGCCCTTCAGCTCTGTGACGTCGATGCCGGGACGGCGCTCCGGCTCCGGCGCGGCGGCTGCGCGGCGGTCTTCGGTTTCCAGCAGGTCCATGGCCAGCACGGGCACGCCGGAGCGGATGACATAGACATCGAAGACCAACTCCAGCGGCAGTCCTGTCGCGCCCGGCCCAGCGGTCCGGCCGAGCGCCTGCGACAGGGCGCGGGCAATGGTCTCGTGCTCGCTGGAATCATCGTAGCGCTGGACCACGAAGGTGGCGTCCGCAGGCACGGGCCGGAATGCGGCGGCGTTGATGGTGGCCACGAGGGGGGCGACGGCCAGGCGCTCGACGTGCTCGGACGATGCCGGTGCCTCGGTTGCGGCGGCCCGGGCGGGGTCGGACCCCGACAGGCCGGCCACGGCGCCGGAAAGCACCATGGCCAGCGTCAGCGCGATGCCGCCGGCGCGGTGGCGCGGGACGGACCGGAAGGGGAAAGCGGCGCCGCGATCGGTCATGGCGGGTCACGTCCTTTGCAATACGTCGGGCAAACAGGCGGCCGGACGCCGCCGGTGGCGAAGTCTAGCGTGGTTTGTGGCGACACGAAACCGCCCGCGCGCCGGTCCAGCAATTCTCAGGATGGAGGCAGAACACCTCAGCAACCGGAGCCGGCCTCTTC
>CAYFTQ010000150.1:0-6553 GCA_964346035.1 uncultured Roseospira sp.
GGGGGGGGGCCATGTGCTTGTGGCCGGGGCCTCGGGGGGGGTCGGGCTGGCTGCGGTGATGCTGGCGGCGCATCGGGGCGCCACCGTGACCGGCGTCGCCGGCGCCGCCAAACAGGACATCGTGAGGGCCGCCGGCGCCACGCACTGCCTGGACCGCGACCAGTCGCCACCGCCGGGCGCCTTCAGCGTGGTCATTGACCTGGTCGGCGGTCCGGGCTGGCCGGCCGTGCTGGCCGCCATGGCGCCGGGCGGGCGCTATGCCGCCTCGGGGGCGATCGCGGGTCCGATGGTGGAGCTGGACCTTCGCACGCTCTATCTGAACGACCTGACCCTGTACGGCGCCACCTACACGCCACGGGCGGTGTTCGCCGAGCTGGTCGCGCTGATGAACGCGGGCGCCGTCCGGCCGCGCATCGCCCGCACCTACCCGCTGGCCGATATTGTCCAGGCGCAGCGGGACTTTCTGGCCAAGACGGACCCCGGCAAGCTGGTGTTGATCCCGCCGACACCATGATAGCGGCGGCATCTGACGATGACCGTTGGAGTCCATAGCCGGCCGGCGCCCGGACCCGACCGCCCGCGAGAGTATCCTTTGGGTGGCCGGGTGGGGCAGCGGGCCGGTGCCGTTCGGCGGCAGAGTCACACTCTCCCGCCGCCAGTATTAGGGCGGGCGGCGGAACAGAAGCGACCGGCGCGCGGCCTATTCGCCCTTGGTGGCCTCGCTGGAAGCCTTGCGGGCGCGCGAGACGTCGCGCTCGTGAGCCAGCGCCTTCTGAGTCGCGGTGCCGTCCTCGACAATGCGGGCGGAGCGACCGCGCCGGCCACGCAGGTAGTACAGCTTGGCGCGGCGGACCTTGCCGCGACGCACCACCTCGATCCGGTCAATGTTCGGCGTATACAGCGGGAAGACGCGCTCCACGCCCTCACCGAACGAAATCTTGCGCACCGTGAAGGTGCTGTTCAAACCGGCGTTCCGCCGAGCGATGACGACGCCCTCGAACACCTGGATTCGGCTGCGGGTCCCCTCGACGACCTTCAGGTGGACCTTCAGGGTATCGCCGGACGAGAACACGGGAACGCCGCGCTGGGCCAGGATCTTGTCGATCTGCTCGCGTTCCAGTTCGTCAATGATGGTGGTCATGGTCGGGAGGTCCTTTCGCGACAATCTTGATTGGTTTTCATTGGCTCAAGGCAGGGCTCGGGAAAGGCGCGTCCCTACCACGCAAGGCGACCGGTGGCCAGCGATTTTTCGGGGTTTCCGGGATCCCGGAGGGAGGGGCGCGCGCGGTGTCCGCCTTACAGCCCGCCCATGCGACAGATAACGGCCCAGGCATCATCGGGGATGGGCATGACCGACAGGCGCGACTGGCGGATCAGGGCAAGGTCGGCCAGCGCCGGGTCGGCCTTGATCGCCGCCAGGGTCACCGGCTCCGGCAGTTCCCGGACGGCCTCCACCGAGACCATGCCAAAGCGACCCGACGCATCGGAGGGGTCGGGGTGGTATTCCCGCACCACGCGCACGATCCCCACGATGCGCTTTTCGTTGACCGAATGGTAGAAGAAGGCCTCGTCGCCGGCGCGCATCGCCTTCATGTTGCTGGCGGCCTGGTGATTGCGCACGCCATCCCAGCCGTCCTCGCCGGCGGCGACCTGATCATCCCACGACCAGGCGCCAGGCTCCGTTTTCATCAGCCAATATGCCATGGCGGGTCCTCATCCTTCCCCGGCGACCGGCAGGGTCTGCTTGAAGGGACAGATGGTCACAGAGGCGAACACCCCGGCCTTGTTGAACGGGTCGGACTGGGCGAAAGCCACTGCGGCGTCCCGGTCCGGAAAGTCCACCACCAGCAGGCTGCCGACGCTGACGCTGCGGGCATCGTTCTGCAACGGGCCGACCATGACAAGATGGTCGGCGTGCGCCTCCAGGTGGGTGAAATGGGCATCGCGGTGGGCGGCGCGAACGGGCGCGCTGTTGGGCACGTCCACGCAGTTGATCATCCACAGCATGGGCCGGCTCCGAATAACAAAGAGAGAGCGGTCACGCCGGCGCCGGCAGGACCTGCTTGAACGGGCGAATCAGCACAGCCTCGAACAGGCCGGCCTGATGGTAGGGATCATCGCGCACAAAGGCCTCGACCGCCGCCTTGTCGGGCATGTCCACGATCAACAGGCTGCCGACCATGCCAAGTCCATCGTCGGTCATCAGCGGGCCACCCAGCCGGATGCACTCACCATGCGCCCTGGCATGGGCCAGATGGGCTTCGCGGGTGCGTTGCCGCAACTCCAGGCTGTTGGGTTTGTCAAGGCAATAGATCGCGAACTGCATGGGCGGAGGTCCCCGTGGATCATGATGAAGACCCGGACTCTAGCAGGGTCGGGGCCGGCCGGTCATCCCCGTCCGTCCACCTGCGACCGGTCGGGTTCGGCACGGAAGGGGCGCGCCAGCAGGCCCCGGATGGCCTCGTCCAGGTCGGCGCCGTGGTTCAGCACCGCGTCCACGGCGGTGCTGATGGGCAGATCCACGCCCAGGCGCCGGCCCATCGCCACCACGGCGCGGGCGGTATGCACACCCTCGGCAACGCTGCGGCGTTCGCCCAGCACGTCGTCAAGGTGGCGACCCTGGCCCAGCGCCACCCCAAGGGAGTAGTTGCGCGACTGGCTGGAACTGGCCGTCAGGATCAGGTCGCCCAGTCCGGACAGGCCCGTCAGCGTGTCCGGCCGTCCGCCCAGCGCGGCCGCCAGCCGGGACAACTCAGCCAGGCCGCGCGTAATCAGGGCGGCGCGAGCATTGTCACCCAGGCCGCGCCCCTCGACGATACCACAGGCAATGGCGAGCACATTCTTGACCGCGCCGCCGATCTGAACACCGACCAGATCATCGCTCCAGTACGGCCGAAAGGCGGGCGTACCCAGCGCCTCCACCAGCGCCTCGCCAAGGGCGCGGTCGGCACAGGCCAGGGTGACCGCCGCCGGCAGACCACGTGCCACCTCGGCGGCGAAGGTCGGGCCGGACATCACCGCCAGGGGCACGCCCGGCAGGCTGTCGGAAACCGCCTCCAGCATGGTCGCACCACTTTCCGTTTCCAGGCCCTTTGCACAGATCACCGCCGGAACACCCGCCGGCCAGACCGGCGCCAGATCGGCGCACACCCGGCGCAGCACCTGGGCGGGCGTGACCAGAAGCACGGCATCGGCGGCACCGACGACGGTGGCGGCGTCGGTGCTGGCCTCGATGCCGTCGGGCAGGTCCACGTCCGGCAGGAACAGGGGATTGCCGCGCCCGGCCGCCAGCCCCTCGGCCACCTCGGGCTCGCGCGCCCACAGCGACACCGCGCGCCCGGCCCGGCGCGCGCTGGCCGCCAGCGCCGTGCCCCAGGCACCGCCGCCGATGACGCCAAGGCGCCGGATCGGGACTGTCCGCGCCATCGTCGTCATGGATACAGCGCCACCATGCCCAGGTCCGGACGCAACAGCATGATACCGCTGAGCACCAGGGCGCTCAGGGCGCAGAAAGCCAGCCAGGCCCCGGCCTGAAGCTTGCGCGACAGCGGCCCGAAGCCGCGCGAGCGCATCCAGCCGTACAGCGCGCCGATCACCGGCGCCGCCACCGGCACACCGGTCAGGCCCTGCAAGGCCAGGGCCGCGACCCACAGCACCAGCACCGTCACGTGGACCAGCCCCCCCAGCCCGATCTTGGGCACGCCGTCGATCAGGTCCGTGATCAACGACGAGGCCAGGCCGGCCAGGAAGCCACCGATGGCGAACACCACCACGCCGGCGACGTTCAGCACCGGCACCGGCGGCATCGCGCCGTCCCCGAGACCGTCCCCGAGACCGGGGCCGAGGATCGAGGCATGAAGCGCCAGCGCGTGGTCCTGGATCGGCGAGTCCATGGTCAGAGCCAGGCCGGCCACCAGCCCGCCCAGGCCCCAGCCCAGCGGCGTCAGCACCAGCGGCGCCCAGCGCGGCCGCGCCAGATAGCGTTCGTCATCGGTCGGTGCGTGCAAAACCACGGGAGCCCTCCGTCTCTGGCAGGCGCCCCCTTCAGCCCGGGCGCCGTCGCGGAGCCGGATTGTGGGTCGCCGAAGGGGGCGATGGCAAGAGGCTCGCCCACCACCGGGGATCGGAAGCGCCGCTGCGGCGACCTGTCGGCCACCTCAGCCGCCGCCGGCGGCACCCGGTTGTGCCACGCGATGGGTGACGAGTTGGTGACCGAAGAAGTCGAAATCCACCCAGTCCTCGGCGCTGCGTCCCTCGGGGCAGCCCGGAAACGCGCCATAGAAGCGGCGCGCCGCAGCGATATCGTCCACCGGGATGGCGAGGTGAAAGGGGTTGGGCAAGGGCGACCTCCGGTTGGGCAAAGGGCGGCGCGATCAAAGGCGGCTCGGCACCCGATCTCCCGTCTTTAGCGCGCCGCCGCGCCGCTGTCACGACCTGCACCCGCTTCCGCTGTTGCATCGGGCCGGCCGGCCCCCGATCATGCTGGCGTTCGCGCTCCGCGTTGCACAGGGAGTCCACCCACCGTGTCCGCCCCCCACCACGCCGCCGGGCGCCAGCGCGGCTGGCGCGACAGTCTGGCCGTCTATGCCGATGTCCGGGTCTTCCGCGTGCTGTTCCTGGGCTTCGCCAGCGGGCTGCCGCTGCTGCTGGTGTTCTCCACCCTGTCGTTCTGGCTGGCGGAAGCCGGCGTCTCCAAGACCGCGATCGGCCTGTTCGCCTTCGCCAGCACGGCCTATGGCTTCAAGTTCCTTTGGTCACCACTGGTGGACCGGTTGCGGCTGCCGTTGCTGACCCGTTGGCTGGGGCAGCGGCGCGGCTGGCTGCTGGTGGCGCAGGTTCTGATTATTGGGTGCATGCTGGGCCTGGGAACCACCGACCCGGCGATGGACCTTTGGTGGACGGCGCTATGGGCGGTGCTGCTGGCCTTCGCCTCGGCGACACAGGACATCGTCATCGACGCCTACCGTGTCGAAAGCCTGGAGGAACACCAGCTTGGCGCCGGGGCCGGCACCATTGTGCTGGGCTACCGGATCGGCATGGTGGCGGCCAGCGGCGGCGCCCTGATCGTCGCCGACGCCGCGGGCTGGTTCTGGGCTTATGCCGCCATGGCCGGGTTGATGGGGCTGGGCATCGTGACCACCCTGCTGAGCCCGGAACCCGAGCGCGCCGCCGCCACCCGCCAGGTGGCCGAGGAAGAGAAGCGCGTCCAGGCCGTGATGGCACGTCATGCCGGCCTGCCGCGCTGGATGCGCGAGGCGATCGGGTTCCTGTACGGCGCCGTGGTGTGTCCGTTCGTGGACTTCATGTCGCGCCGGCACTGGATTCTCATCCTGGTGTTCATCGCGCTGTACAAGTACGGCGACGCCCTGCTGGGCGTCATGGCCATGCCGTTCTATGAGGAGATCGGCTTCACCAAGACCGAGGTCGGCGTGATCTCCAAGGGCTATGGGGTCGTGATGACCATCGTCGGCGGCCTGCTGGGCGGTCTGATGGTGGCGCGCTGGGGCATCATGCGGGCACTGCTGGTCTGTGGGATCGCGCAGGCGGGATCCAACCTCGTGTTCGCCTGGCAAGCCTATGTGGGCGCAGACGTGGGTTGGCTGGTGGTCACCATCAGCGTGGAGAATCTGACCGGCGGCATGGGCACGGCCGCGTTCGTGGCCTATCTGTCGTCGCTGTGCAACATCGCCTATACCGCCACTCAGTATGCCCTGGTCTCCAGCCTGATGAGTTTTGCCCGCACATTCTTTTCCGCCGGCGGCGGCTGGCTGGCCGACCATGTGGACTGGGTGAGCTACTTCCTGTTGACCACACTGGCGGCCGTGCCGGGGCTGCTGCTGCTGCTGTGGATGATGCGCGTCTTTCCCAGCGACCAGCGCAAGGCCGATGCCAAAGCCGCCCTTGCCGACGACGACTAGCCCGGCTTCCTCTCTCCGCCAAGTGGGGCCGTGCAACCCAGCTCGGCGCCCGCGCCCCCGCCCCGACCCCTCAGCCGTGCCCGAGGCGGCGGCGGATGCGGCGCACCACCCAGCCCAGAACCGGCAGCCGTTGATAGAACTGGCCGCCGGCGTCCCAGTGATCGATATGGTCGCGCACCCGTCCGTCCGGGGCGAAGCGCAGTTCGCTCATGCCGTCGATGCGCCAGTCCCCGCCCAGCGCCCGCACGCGGCAGACGAACACCCAGCGCAGAAAGCAAACGTCACCGTCAAAGGCGCGGTGCGTGACACTGAACCGGGGTTGTTCGGTATCGGCGTACATGCCTTTCAGGACGCGCGCCACGGCCTCGCGCCCGACCACGTCATTAAAGGGATCGACGAAGTGGATATCCGCCGTCGTGACCGTCCTCAGGTCCGTCAGGCGGTCCGGCGTGAGCGTTTCGAAAAAGGCGATGTAGCGCGCCGCGCCATCAAGCGCGGCCGCCGACGGCGCAGGGGGCGGATCAACCGTCATGTCCGCGTGCCGTCCGCTTCGAATGCCCCGGGCCGGGCATTGTCCGGTATGGTGCGCGCCGTCAGCCAGAAGAACACCGGGTAAGGCAGCAGCTTGACCAGCT
>CAYFTQ010000151.1:0-3796 GCA_964346035.1 uncultured Roseospira sp.
CCGGGCGCCTGGGCGGGGGCGCCTCCGGGGGTGACACAAGGGCCCGGTGCAGGGGGCCCCGCCACAAGACTGAAATCATCGTCCGCGCGTGCCTGACGCCAGGCCATCTCGCAGGTCGAGCAAGCCAGCGACCGGGCCTCCACCAGGTCCGGCGGCAGTGCCGTGGCATGACGCCAGGTCCGCCGCATCAGGCCCAGATTGGCGCGGTCGGGGTCGGACAGGTCGGCGGCCTCGTCCCGCTCCGCCTGATGAAGCCAGTCCGCCACCTCCGGGGCCGTCAGCAGGCCGTGTGACAAGGTGCGAAGGGTGGCGAGCTGGCTGGCGCGCGCCGCAGCGCCGCCGGGGGGCATCATAACCGACTGGTCCCAGCCCAGAACCTCGGCGGCATCGTCCAGGTGTGTCTGGCGGGCGAATCGGTCCTTGAGGCGATCATAGGCTGGCGTGGTCTTCATCGTGGATCCTTGACCATATGGGGAACAAGTGAGGAATATATCGGCAACAACCGGGCAACAACTGGGCTGTCGGTACCGTCGGGCGGCGGCCAGGGTGGCCTCTTGTGGGCGCCGGCGCCACCCCCGGCGGGGGCGCCAGCGGTTCCGAGCAGGGCGACCGGGTGACCGGAGCTTCCGCGATGCGGCGGTCATGCCGGCGTCATGTCTCGGCCCGTGTCGTTTCTCGCTACGCGACCCTTTTTTCACAGGTCGCAACGAGGGATTCGGCCGCCGGGGCGCCCTCGGACGCGTTCACCCGATTGCCTTGCGGTTCTGACGGAATCCGGTTCCGCCTTCGCTGAAAACTCATTAGGATGCCGCGCGCCTCGCCGCCGGGGCCGCGCCGGGGCCACTCCCTCCTCGGCTCCGCGTCGCACCCGGCCAGAGCCCACTCGCGGAGTCCGGACCCCGACCTCATGAAAAAAAACACCCTTCTGAACGCGGCCGTCCACAACAGCAAGGCGATCTCTCGACAGGGCGCGCTCGAACGGCTGTTCACACTCATGTTCAAGGGGTTCGTCTATCCCCAGATCTGGGAAGACCCGGAGGTCGATCTGGAGGCGCTTCAACTCGACGACTCCAAACACATCGTGACCATCGCCTCCGGCGGATGCAACGCCCTGAACTACCTGACCGAGGGGCCGGCGCGTATCGATGCCGTGGATCTCAACCCGGCCCACGTCGCGCTCAGCCGTCTCAAGCTGACCGCGCTTCAGCACTTTCCCGACCATGAGACCTATTTCCGGTTTTTCGGGCATGCCGACGAGCGCGGCAATACCCGCGCCTTCAACCGGTACCTGCTGCCCCACCTGGACGAAGCGACCCGCAAATTCTGGACCGCATGGACACCGTTGCACGGGCGCCGCATCAACTATTTCGCCAAGAACATCTACAAGTTCGGTCTGCTGGGTCGGTTCATCGGCTCGCTGCATGCCGTCGCCCGTATCCACGGCATGAACCCCCGTGTCCTGCTGGCCGTGCGCACGCCCGAAGAACAAAAGGCGATGTTCGACGCCACCATATCGCCCCTGTTCGAAAAGAAGCTGGTGCGCGCCATGTGCGGTATGCCGGTGACTCTGTACGGCCTGGGCATTCCACCGGCGCAGTTCCAATCGCTGATGGTCGCTTCCAAGGGGGATATCAGCGGCCTGTTGCGCGACCGGCTGGAAAGGCTGGCCTGCGATTTCCCGATCGAGGAAAACTATTTCGCCTGGCAGGCCTTCGGCCGCGGGTATGATCGCCACTATCGCAAGGCCGTGCCGCGCTATCTGCGGCGCGAAAACTACGAGGTCCTTCGCGGACTGTCCGACCGGGTTCACATCCACCATGCCTCCATGACCCACTGGCTGGCCGACCAGGCGGCCGGCAGCATGGATGGCTATGTGCTGCTGGATGCGCAGGACTGGATGAACGCCGAGCAGCTCAACGCCCTGTGGGCGCAGATCGTGCGCACCGCGCGGCCCGGCGCGCGCGTCATCTTCCGTACCGCCGGCGAGGACAGCCCCCTGAACGAGAAGCTGGCGCCCGATCTTTTGGCCGGGTGGGACCACGATGTGGACGCCTGCCGCGCGCGCACTCAAAAGGACAGGGCGTCGATCTACGGCGGATTCCACCTTTACGTCCGCCAGGGCTGAGGCGGCCCAGCGGCCATCCCATCGAAACGCAAGGCTCTATTCGCGTCAGCCGGGCATGGTGAGATGAAGGCCATGGAAACCCTTATATACCGGCCGGCCTTGATCCGGACGGGTCAGGATCAAGGCCATACGCCGCTTCGCGGCGCCGGCCAGGTCTTCGGGCTGGTGTCGCACAGCGACACCAGAGGCGCACCGGCCGCTCTTCGAAAAGGTCCCCCTTTTTCGTCGAGCGGTATTGGTTCCGGATCTGTTTGGGACCCATTGAAAAACCCGGACATGCCTGGCTATTGCGAATAGAGCTAAACGGAAAGGGCAGGGCAATGGACGCGCGCGAGCTGATGGACCGGATCTACCGGCAGCAGCGCCATATCTATGATCTGACGCGCAAGTACTTCCTGCTTGGGCGCGACCGCCTGATCGACGGTCTTGCGGCCCGGCCGGGTGAGGCCGTGTGCGAGGTTGGGTGCGGCACGGCGCGCAATCTGGTCCGCATGGTCAAGCGGTACCCGGGGGTCCGGTTCGCGGGCCTTGACGCCAGCGCGGTCATGCTGGAGACGGCCCGGAGGAAGCTTGCGCGCCGAGGCTTGTGCGGGCGCGTGCCGCTGGCCCACGCGCTGGCGCAGGACTTCGATCCCGGCGCGTCCCTTGGCATTGACGGGCCGCTGGATCACATCGTGTTTTCCTACAGTCTGTCCATGATCCCGCCGTGGCGCGATTCGATCGACCATGCGCTGGCCGTGCTGCGTCCGGGCGGGCGCGTTCACATCGTCGATTTCGGCGATCAGACTGGCTTGCCGCGCTGGTTCCGGGCCGTCCTGTTCTGGTGGCTTGGCCTGTTCCACGTCCGGTACCGGCCGGAACTGGTCGCCTATCTGCGGCAGGTGCAGGCCGAGGGCCGGGCAACGGTGACGATCACGCCCATCTATCGGGGCTATGCCTTCCTGGCGGTGCTGACCAGCGCGGGGTGAGGCCCGTTGGCGGACCAGACGAGCGCATCTTCCAGCCGGTCGTCGCCCCAGAACAACTCGCCATCCTGTGTCACGAAACTGGGCGCGCCGAACACGCCGATCGCTATGGCGGCGTCGGTTGCGCCGCGCAAGGCCGCCTTGACCTCCGGTGCGCCGGCCGCAGCCACCAGCGCGGCGCCATCAAGGCCGGCGCCGTCCAGGGCCGCGACCACCTCGCCGGGCTCGGCGATGTCCCGGCCGCGCCCGAACTCGGCCGCGAACAGGGCGCGGATGGCGCGGCCTCGGCTCTCGTCGTCGTTCGGATCAAGCGCGGTGACGGTTCGGGCCGCCAGCAGGCCGTTGGCGGGGAAGACCTCAGGTGGCGTTAGCGGCAGCCCGTGGGCGGCGCACCTTCGGGCCATGTCGCGCCACATGTTCCGGCCCTTGGCAGGGTAGATGTTGAACGGCGAGGTATCCCACCCCTGGGCGCGGAAGATGGGGCCGAGCAGGAAGGGCCGCCAGGTCACGCGCACGCCGACGGCCGCAGCGGCCCCGGACAGGCGCATGACACTAAGATAGCTGTAGGTGGAGGCCATCTCGACATAGGCTGTCAGCGCTGGCGTGGCCGGCGGCCGGGCGGTCCTGGGCGCGGCCGATGTCATGGCGCGGTCTCTCCCGCATCGGCGTGACCCGTCGTGATGCGCCCGAAAGCCCATGCGCCCGA
>CAYFTQ010000151.1:3896-6545 GCA_964346035.1 uncultured Roseospira sp.
GCGACACGGACCTGACGGCACCGATTCGGCGCCTGCCCCGCAGGGTATTGCGCCCGTATCGCGGCAGCGCCCCGGCCACGTCACGCGGCAGAACGAGTGGAACGGATGGCGCGGCGGGCGCGCCTCCGTTACGTCTGAAGCGTCGCGCCGGGTGGACTAGAAGCCTTCGCGCTCAAGGCGCTTGCGCTCCAGCTTGCGGGCGCGGCGCACGGCTTCCGCCTTCTCGCGGGCCTTGCGTTCGGAAGGCTTCTCGAAATTGCGGCGCAGCTTCATTTCGCGGAACACACCCTCGCGCTGCATCTTCTTTTTGAGCGCCTTGAGCGCCTGATCGACATTGTTGTCGCGCACCAGAACCTGAACCAGGGCTCTCACTCCTTGTCTTGGCCGGGCCGTCCGGGGCCTCGGCACGGATGCATGATCGGGTCGGGTACCGGACGGGCGCCCCGTCTCAGGCCGACCCAAAGCGAAAACGGGCAGGTCCCTGGCCTTGACCAGGGTCCACGCCCGTCTATCCGGGACCGGGAAGGTCCGGCGATTGGCCGCCGGGTGGCGCGGAACGCCACGAACAAGGTGCAACTCTAGCATGGGGCGGCGGGGTTGTGAAGCTCCGGTTGGCGGGTGATTCAACGCCCGCCCGACCGTTTGACGGCGTCGAGGGGAGCCCCCATGTAAACCCTCATGGCCATTCTCAAGATTGCCCGCATGGGTCACCCCGTTTTGAGTCGTCCGGCGGCAGCCGTGACCGATCCTGCCGCGCCCGAGGTGCGGCGTCTGATCAACGACATGGTGGAGACCCTGGCGGACGCCGGAGGGGTTGGACTGGCGGCGCCGCAAGTTCATGTGCCGCTGCGCGTGGTGATCTACCAGGATCCGGCGGCGCGCAACGAAGGCGTGTCGGGTTCGGGCCGGGTGCTCATCAATCCCGTGCTGGAGCGGATCGGAGGCGATGCCGACGAGGCGGTCGAGGCCTGTCTGTCGCTGCCGGGCCTGAGTGGGATGGTGCCGCGCTGGCGCTGTCTGCGCTATACCGCGCTGGATGCCGGCGGCCGGGTGGTGACGGGCGAGGCCGAGGGCTTCCATGCCCGCCTGTTGCAGCACGAATGTGATCACCTGGACGGCATTGTCTACCCCATGCGCATGACCGATCTGTCGACCCTGGGATTTGTCACGGAAAAGGCCGCGACGAAAACGGCCGCGACTGCGACCCCGGCGGCACCGCCAAAGCCGGCGGCCGCAGAACCGGCGTGTTCGCGGGATTGACGGAACCATCCGGCCCCGGGCAGCGTAGACTCAGGACAGAGTGTTCTTCGACAGCCTGAAAGGGAGCCGTCCCATGACCGAGACGCCCGAGTCCCCCGCCACAGCGTCCCCTGCCTCCGAGCCTCCCGCCAACGATGTGCCGGAGTCCGCCGGTGTGGACACCATGACCGGCATCCGGGACGCCATCGTCGAGGCGGCCCTCATCCATGTCGCCTTTGACGGATGGAGCCCCCGTTGTCTGCGCGCGGCCGCCGTGGATGCCGGGTTCGAGGCCGCGCAGGCCGATCGGGCCTTCCCGGGCGGGTCCGCCGATGCCGTTGCGCACTGGTGCGATCTCGCCGATCGCCGCATGGAAGAGGCGTTGATGCACACCGGGATGGAGGGCTTGCGCCTGCACGAGCGGGTCGCGCGCGCCATCCGTCTGCGCCTGCAGCACTGGGACATGGACCGCGAGGCCGTGCGCCGCGCGGTGGCGGTTCTGTCGCTGCCGACCAATACCCGCCTGGCCCTGCGCTGCGCCTATCGCACGGTTGATACCATCTGGTGGGCGGTGGGCGATACCTCGACCGACTTGAACTTCTACACCAAGAGAGTGCAACTCGCGGGAGTATACTCGGCCACGCTGCTGTACTGGCTGGACGACTCGTCCGAGGGCGCAGAGGAAACCTGGGCCTTTCTGAACCGTCGTCTGCAGGGCATCGTCCGTCTGCACAAGGCGCGCAGTCGGGTCAAGGCTGCCGCAGGCAAGGTTCCCAATCCGTTCCGCGCCGCCCGTTCCGTGGGCGAGGGCGTGCGTTCCATGGCGCGTCACGCGCCGTTTGGCCGTTCGCGCGCCGGCGGGGCCTGAGCCTCGCCTGTCCTGTCCGGGCCGGGCCGGATTGCGGTCATTCGGTCGGGCCGGCCTTGGCGCGTGGGGGCTCCTGGGGTGGCCGCATGGCCAGCGCCACGCGGCTCATGAAGTCGCTGTCGCGCCCCTCGACCAGCGCCGGGGCCTCGCTGGCGACGGCGTCCAGCAGGTCGGCCAGCCAGTCGCGGTCGCCCTTGGCGAAGTCCGACAGCACCCAGCCATGCACGCGCGCCTTGTCACCCGGGTGGCCAATGCCCAGACGCACCCGGCGAAAGGCATTGCCCAGATGGGCGTCAATGGACTTAAGGCCGTTGTGGCCCGCCGCGCCGCCGCCGGTCTTGACCTTGAGCTTGCCGGGGGCAAGGTCCAGTTCGTCATGGAAGACGATGACCGACTCCGGCCCCAGTTTGTGATAGCGCGCCGCCTGTCCGACCGCCTGGCCGGACAGGTTCATGTAGGTTTGAGGTTTCATCAACAGCACCCGCGTCGCGCCCAGACGACCGTCGCTGACCTGCGCCTGGAAGCGCGAGCGGAACGGCCCC
>CAYFTQ010000152.1:0-6540 GCA_964346035.1 uncultured Roseospira sp.
TGCCTCGCCTCAATCCTGAACATGAAAACCCCGTAACCCGGATTCGGAGCCCTGGTGGTCAGGCAGCGCTGCTTGCGCGACGGGGCGTCCGCGCCTATCGTTTGAAGTCGGTCTGTCCAGCATCGCATGAAGGAAGCGACCATGCCCGAAAATCCGCTGGAGAGCCTTGCCGCAGTGGATGATGTGGCCATACAAGGCTATGATGCCGATCGCAGGGTGTTCTACTGGAATGACGCCAGTGCCGATCTGTACGGTTTCTCCAGCGAGGAGGCCATGGGCCGGCGGCTGGAGGACCTGATCGTTCCCGAATCGGCGCACGCCTTTGTGGTCGGCGAGATTGCGGACTGGCTGGCCGGTGGGCCGCCGCCCAGTGGCGGCGAAGTCCAGTTGCGTCACAAGCTGGGCCATCTGGTCTCGGTCCATTCCAATCACCTGTCCTTGCGCGATCAGAACAACGCGCCGCGCCTGTTTTGTATCGACGTGCCGACCGACCGTCAGCGCGGGCTGGAAGCCACGCTTTACGAGGCGGACCACGGGTTCACGGCGCGCGACGGGACCGCCGCAGGGCAAGCGTATGGAAACCAACTCGGCGACGGTATGCTGGCCAGTCTTTCGCACGAAATCCGAACCCCCTTGAATGCCATCCTGGGCTTCAGCGAGTTGTTGGCGCGTCGCCTGGGTCCGGGTCTGGAGGGGGACCCGGCGTCGTCCTATTTCGGACATATAGAAACCGCCGGGCGTGACCTGACCCGCGTGCTGGAACAAAGCTTGGCGTTGTTGGGCGCGGCGCCGGTCGCCCTGGAGCCTCGGCCCCGTCTGGTGCAGGTCCAGGATATCCTGGTGGAGGTGGCCAGTGTTCTGCTCGTCAGCCGCCCCGAGCGCGATGACCTGCTGACGGTCAACCAGGTGCCTGGCGATCTGAGGGCCACGCTGGACCCCTTCCTGGTCAAGCAGTGCGTGGCCGCGCTGGCCCGGTATGGCCTGGCCAACAGTGTCGGCGGCGCACCGGTCACCCTGTCGGCCCGGATGCGCAGCGGTCTGCTGGACATGGTGCTGTTCCAGGTCGAGGATGCGGGTCCCCCGTTGCCGGATGCCCTGCGCCTGCGCCTGCTGTCGGGCCAGCCCATGGGGATCGACCCATACCGTGCCGAGAACCAGTCCAGCCTGTTTCATCTTTCGATCGCACAACGCATCGCCCTGGCGACGGGCAGCCTGCTGACCTTTGAACGTACCGAAACAGGGGCCAACCGGGCCGCCCTTGGTGTGCGGGCGACAGCGGCGACCGAGGGGCCGTCGGGGTGACCGTGGCGGCTGGCGCTCTCCCCGCGCCGGCCGCCAGGTTTCGGGCGCGCTGCGGCGGGGGTGCTGTCAGGCCATCTCGTCCGAGTTGTCTGCGGTCGCGCGGGCCATGGCCAGATAGGCTTCGACGTCCACGGAGTCGATCTGCTCCGGCCTTAGATAGGTCTCGGCATAAGCAGTGTGGACGCCCGAGGTCAGGAACAGCGTGAACAGGGCCGGGTCGAAGTGGCGATCGCGCACCATCATGGCCAGGATGCGGACGCTTTCGTTCAGCGTCTTGGGCTTCTTGTAGGGCCGATCGGAGGCGGTCAGCGCCTCGAACACATCGGCGATGGCCATCATGCGGGCCAGGGGCGACATCTGATCGCCCGTCAGGCCGTTGGGGTACCCTGTCCCATCCATCTTTTCGTGATGATTGCCGGCAATTTCGGGAACCCGGGCCAGCGCCGGCGGGAACGGCATCTGGTCAAGCATGCGTTGCGTGACCACGATGTGGTCGTTGATCTTGGTCCGTTCCTCGCGAGAGATGGTGCCGCGACCAATACAGAGATTATAGATTTCGCCGAAGTCGTACCCATCCACCCTGTGGTCCGGGCGGTCCGCCAGCAGAGGCTCCACCGCCGGTTGCGGCGCCGGCGAGCCGGCGGCCTTTGCCCGTTCCCGTTCCTGCCAGGACAGCCCGGCCAGGCGGTCGAAATGACGCACCCAGCGATGGCCGGCGATGCGGCGGACGCGGGCCATGTCGTCGGGGGACATGAACTCGCCACCGATGTTGCATTCGGCGATGAAGTTGAAATCGTCCTCCAGCGCGCTGACCCGGGCATCGAAGCCGGCCTTGGCGGTCTCCTCTGGGGTTCCCTCGGCGCGGGCGCGCCAATAGACGATCTCGGCGTCGCGGCGCAGGACTTCAAAGCGAGTGCGGATTTCGTGGATGCGATTGTTGATGATCTCCAGCTTGGTCGCCTTGTCCATCACGTATTCCGGGGTGGTGACCTTTCCGCAGTCGTGAAGGTAGGCGGCGACATGCAGTTCGTACCACTCCGCCTCGCTCAGGTCGTAGTCCCGATAGGGACCCTCGCGGGTCTGGCAGGCGGCCTCGGCCAGAAGCTTGGCGATGGCCGGAACGCGCTCGCAATGGCCGCTGGTATAGGGCGACTTGGCGTCGATGGCGCCGGCCAGGACCTTGATCAGGGCGTCCAGAAGATCGCGCTGGGCGCCGATCAGGGTCTGGTTGTCGATGGCGACGGCGGCCTGGGCGGCCAGCGCCTCGACCAGGGACTGGATATCCGCCGAGAATGTCGTGATGGTGCCGTCCGGCATCTGCGCGTTGATCAACTGCAGCACGCCCACCACGTCTTCCGCGTGGTTCTTCAGGGGAATGGTCAGGAACGAACGGGAATGGTATCCGGTGGCCGCGTCGAACTGCCGCGGGCCGGAAAAGTCGTAGGCGTCCGCGTCATGGGCGTTGGCGATGTTGATGGTGCGCCCGGTCAGCGCAGCCGCCGTGGATACATTGCGATGGTTCGGTGCGCCGGTGTCGGGGTCGCTCAAGAGCAGTGGCGGAAACGGGATCGGTTGGCCGGAGGACCCCCCCATGGCGATGTTCAGGCTGTCATTGCGTATGATGGCGAAATGCAGGCTGTCTTCGCTCGGACGGCGCAGGTACAGGGTTCCACCATCGGCCCGGGCCAGCGACTTGGCCTCCAGCAGGATGCGTTCCACCAGGGCGTCATGGTTGCGTTCGGCGGACAGGGCAACGCCGATCCGGATCAGCCGGCGGAACTGGTCCTCGCGCGTCGCCGCCGCGTCGGCCGGGGCCGCGTCGGGCTGGTCCTGCGGGCGCGCGCCCGGGTCTGGGCTGTTGTGAAGCACTGCGATCGGTCCCTCAGCTTGCGGGGCTGTCGGAGGGCCGCCGGCCCCTCCGCCATTGCGTCCCGGGGGGCCGACAGACCCGCCCGGGGCCGTCAGGCAGGATAGCAGTCCGGCCGGCGCTCTGTTAATGAAAACTCAGCCCGCGCCGGTCTTCTCGTGCCAGGCGCCCGCACCCTATCGGAGACGTACGCATGCCCTTTGAGTCCCTGCGTGATTTCATGGATCGCCTGGAGCGCGACGGGCGGCTCGTGCGGGTGTCCGCGCCGGTCTCTCCGATACTGGAGATGACCGAGATCCACACCCGCCTGCTGGCCGAGCAGGGGCCGGCGGTGCTGTTCGAACAGGTGGTGGGCGAGGGTGGTCGCCGCTTCGACATGCCGGTCCTGGTCAACCTGTTCGGCACCGTGGAGCGGGTCGCCTGGGGTATGGACCGTAGCCCCGACCAGTTGCGCGAGGTGGGCGAGACCCTGGCCTTCCTGAAGCAGCCAGAGCCGCCCGGGGGCTGGCGCGAGGCCCTGGAACTGATGCCCTTGCTCAAGACTGTGATGGCGATGAAGCCCCGCTCCGTGGGGCGCGCCCCCTGCCAGGAGGTGGTCCTGACCGGCACCGCGATCGACCTGGCGCGGTTGCCCGTGCAGACCTGCTGGCCGGGCGAGCCGGCACCGCTGATCACATGGCCGCTGGTTGTCACGCGGGGACCGCAAGGCGGGCAGAAGGGCGGCCGGCGAGAGGATGCCTTCAACCTGGGTATCTATCGCATGCAGGTGACGGGGCGCGACACCACCTTGATGCGCTGGTTGAAACATCGAGGCGGGGCCCAGCACTACCGCCGCTGGGCGGCCGAGAAACGCCAGCCACTGCCGGCGGCGGTTGTCCTGGGGGCCGATCCCGGGACCATCCTGGCGGCGGTGACGCCGGTCCCCGACACGCTGTCGGAGTATCAGTTCGCCGGCCTGCTGCGCGGTCGCAAGGTGGACCTGGTGGATTGCAAGACCGTGCCCCTGAAGGTGCCGGCCACGGCCGAGATCGTGCTGGAGGGCCACGTCATGCTGGACGAGTTCGGCGACGAGGGACCCTATGGTGACCACACCGGCTATTACAACGCGGTGGAGCCGTTTCCGGTGTTCCGTGTCTCCGCCATCACCATGCGCAAAAAGCCCATCTATCTGTCCACCTTTACCGGCCGGCCCCCGGATGAGCCCAGCGTGCTGGGCGAGGCCCTGAACGAGGTCTTCATTCCCCTGCTGGTCCAGCAGTTTCCGGAAATCGTGGACTTCTGGCTGCCGCCCGAGGGGTGCTCGTACCGCATTGCCGTGGTATCCATGCGCAAGGCCTATCCCGGCCATGCCAAGCGGGTCATGATGGGGGTCTGGTCGTTCCTGCGACAGTTCATGTACACCAAGTTTGTCATCGTCGTGGATGACGACATCAATGCCCGCGACTGGACCGACGTCATGTGGGCCATTTCCACCCGCATGGACCCGGCGCGGGATATCACGGTCATCGAGGGCACGCCGATCGACTATCTGGACTTCGCCAGCCCGGATAGCGGCCTGGGCGGCAAGATCGGTCTGGACGCGACCAACAAATGGCCGCCGGAGACCCACCGCGACTGGGGCCAGAAGATCCGCATGACCGACGCCATCATTGACCGCGTGAGCGCGAAATGGGACAGCCTTGGTCTGCCCGGCTCAGGCCGGCCCATCTGGCGCTGACCGGCCCGGCGTCGCGTCACGCCGTGCTGACGGAGGACCATGCATGACCGAACCCGAGGGCGACACCCTGTCGCTGCTGGAAGACCTGATTACCCGCGCTCGCCGGGCCGGCGCCGATGCCGCCGACGCTCTGGTCATGGATGGCGTCTCGCTGTCGGTGGCCTGGCGGCTGGGCGCGCTGGAGCGGCTGGAACGGTCCGAGGGCGGCGACATCGGATTGCGCGTGTTTGTCGGCAAGCGTCAGGGAATCGTCTCCACGGCGGAGCGCTCGCCGACGGCCCTGGCGGATCTGGTGGATCGGGCCGTGGCCATCGCGCGCACCGTCCCCGAGGACCCCTATGGGGGGCTGGCCGATCCGCAGCAGCTCGGCCACGATTTGCCGGACCTCGACAGCCGTGATCCGGACGAACCCTCGGCGGAGACCCTGACCGCCATGGCGCGGGCCGCCGAGGATGCCGCCCGCGCCGTGGACGGGGTCACGAACTCCGAGGGGGCGGAGGCCGGCTGGAGCCTGACCCGCGTGGCCCTGGCGGCCTCCAACGGATTCGCTCACAGCTATGCCCGCACCGGCTGTTCGGTCGGCGCCAGCGTCATCGCCGGGTCCGGCGAGGCCGGCATGGAGCGCGACCATGACTACACCGCCGCGGTGTTCCGGGAGGACCTGCGCGACCCGGCCGAGGTTGGACACGTGGCCGGCACGCGGGCCGTGCGTCGTCTGGGTGCGCGCCGGCCCAGCACCGGCCGGGTGCCGGTGGTATTCGATCCGCGCGCGGCCCGGACCCTGGTCGGCCATCTTCTGGGGGCGATCAATGGCGGCGCCATCGCGCGCGGCACCAGTTTCCTGAAGGACCGCATGGGCCAGGCCGTGTTCGCGCCCGGCATCGTCATTCGCGACGATCCGCACCGGCCGCGCGGTCTGAAGTCCCGTCCCTGCGACGCCGAGGGACTGGTGACGCGCCCCGTCAACCTGATCGACGATGGCCGCTTGACGACCTGGCTGCTGGACCTGCGCGCCGCACGCCAACTCGGGCTGGAGAGCACCGGCCATGCCGCGCGCGCCCCCGGCTCTCCGCCGCAGCCCGTGGCCAGCAACGTCTATCTGCAACCGGGTCGCGCCACGCCGGAGGCCCTGATCGCGGATATCCGGGATGGGTTCTACGTCACCGAACTGGCCGGGCAGGGCGTCAACATCGTGACCGGCGACTATTCGCGTGGTGCCGCCGGGTTCTGGATCGAGAACGGTCGCATGACCTATCCGGTGAGCGAGTGCACCATCGCCGGGTCGCTGGCGGA
The DNA here is from genome assembly GCA_964346035.1 of uncultured Roseospira sp. Taxonomy (GTDB): domain Bacteria; phylum Pseudomonadota; class Alphaproteobacteria; order Rhodospirillales; family Rhodospirillaceae; genus Rhodospira. The sequence continues at coordinate 6,180 of CAYFTQ010000152.1, forward strand.
CATGTTCGCCCACCTGATGCCGGCCGATGATCTGGTCCTGCGGTATGGTACCGACAGTCCCACGGTGCGCGTGGAGGGCATGATGGTCGCCGGGGCGTGATGGCGGCCTGCCCCCGGGCCCCTCGCCTGCAAGAAAGCCGTGACCAAGACGCGAAGCCGCGCACGGCGTCGATGCAGGCGCGTCGGGGTCAACGCCACCGGTTCCGTTTCGTGATCAGGCGGGACTGAAAATGGTGCCGCCGGGGTGAATTGAACACCCGACCCACAAGGCATTCGGCCGGGAGGGCTGGAACTGGCGATTGACATGGTCCTCGGGGCTCGGGTTCGCCGGATTGCTGACCGTCGTCTTGATCCGCTTGCC
>CAYFTQ010000153.1:0-6457 GCA_964346035.1 uncultured Roseospira sp.
AAGGAACGGTCCCCCGCGAGCGGCGTGAAGTCCTCGATCAAGCGATCAATATAGTGTCTGCAGTGGGGCCGGTCGGGATGACGCGCGACGTGAGTCTTCTGCCAAGGCGTCAGCTTCGCATAGGTGGTCTGAAGCTGGCGATCGACCTTGTGTTGCAGGCGCGCGACTTCCTCGGCGATGTTCATGCCGTCGGCGTCGCCCAGGTGGCGGAGTTCGGCGATCTTGCCTTCAAGCTCTGCAACGGGGCGTTCGAAATCCAGGAACCGCATGTGTCTTGTCCGGTCGGCGCCCGGGTCCCGGGGCGGCCGCGCGCATCAAGCACCGGATGCGGCGGGGACCGTGCGGTCCGGGCGCGGAGGCGGGGATGGATCACGAAGCGGGACGCGCGGCGAACGCCGGTCCGTTGCCGAACATTCGGCCCAGGGCAGCGCGACGGAGTACCGTCGGCCCAACACTCACGATCCGGATGAGCGCTGCTCTAACACGGCCGCCCGCCGACCGGAACAGGAAAAAGCGGTTGGCGGGACCCGGAGGTCAATTCGTGACGCCGGCCGGCGCCGCTCGACCCCGTGATGGGCCGGCCGACTCGCGGGGCTGCTGGATCTGACGCCGGGCCGTCGTCGCGTTCGCATCGGGGGGGCTGGCGCCGGCCTGTTCCGTTCGCCAGGGCATGCACCGCGCGTTCAGCGCGCCGCCAACCAGCATGGACAAGGTTCGATAGGTCAGGTCGCCTTCGACCCGACCGGTCGATTCGATGGCCACATGATCGCTGTCGAGGCTGCCCGCGACGGTCCCGGCCACGGTTGCCGACGCGGCTCTGACGTGGCCCTCTATGGCGGCGTCTCGGGTCACCACCAGGTCCTTGACGCTGACGGTTCCCTCGATATGGCCCAGGACATCAAGGTCGCCCTTGCTTGCGACGTCGCCATAGACGCGCAGATCGGCCGCGAAGACTGACTTTTTCATGGTGACCCTGTCGCTGGTGGCAGGCGGGCAGCTAATATAGGGCCGGCCCGTTGAACAGGGGGTCGACGAACTGACGTGAGTCGCCTGCGCCAGACCGTCGGGGTTCATGCGCTGCCCCGGATCATGGAAAGGAACTCCCGCCGGGTGTCGGAACAGTCCCGGAAGGCACCCAGCATGCGGCTTGTGACCATGGTCACGCCGGGTTTGTGGACGCCCCGCGTTGTCATGCACTGGTGCGCGGCCTCGACCACCACGGCCACGCCCTTCGGCTTGAGGACCGAATCGATGGCGTTGGCCACCTGCGCCGTCAGGGTCTCCTGGATCTGCAGGCGCCTGGCATAGGCTTCGACGACGCGCGCCAGCTTGGATATGCCGACCACCCGGTTGTCCGGCAGATAGGCGACATGGGCCACGCCCAGGATCGGAACCATATGGTGCTCGCAGTGCGATTCCAGGCGGATGTCGCGCAGCAGGACCATTTCGTCATAGCCCTCGACTTCCTCGAAGGTGCGCCTCAGCAGGTCCTCGGGATCGACCCGATAGCCGGCGAAGAACTCCTCATAGGCGGCGGCGACGCGCTTGGGTGTATCGATCAGGCCTTCCCGGGCCGGATCATCGCCGGCCCAGCGCAGCAGGGTGCGCACGGCGGCTTCGGCCTCTTCACGGCAGGGGCGTTCGGAGTCGTCCGCGCCGGCCGGCACCGATCCGGCGGGCTCTCGGAAGTCGAACCGGGCGCGGGCGGCGGTGTGAGAGATCGTGGAGGTCATGGGCGCGTTTCCTTCGCGTCTGAACGGTCACGGAACGGCTGTCTGGGGGCCGGCGTCCCGCTTCCTACGCCGGTGGACGGCGAGCGGATCGCCGCCGGCATGACCCTGGCGCGGGCTCGATAAAAAATGACGTGGGGGCCGGGGCCCGTTCCGACAAGCGGGTCGCCGTGCTTTCAGGGTTCGAAAACGATCTGCACCCAGTCACTGTTGAAGCGCGTGGTGCCGAATTCGATCGGCGTTCCGGCGTCGTCAACGTTCAGGCTCTCGGTCACCAGCACCGGACGGGTCCGGACCTGATTCAACAGGGTTGCCTCGCGCGATGTCGGCATGCGAGCGTGAACCCGGGTCCACTTTCTGAGGTAGTCACCAAGGCCCAGCCGCGCCAGAGCCTTGGTGATGGAACCGGTGGCGGTGAAGGCTTCGATCAGGCCGGCGAAGCGATCGGCCGGGAACAGGTGGTCGCTCTGGCTGATGCGCTGGCCGTCCGAATCGCCGACGGCCACGATCTGTATCAGCGGCGTGTCGGGGGCCACGCCGAGCGCGTGTGCGGCCTCGCCCGAGGCCGGCACAATGCCGCTGTCGATCATGTCGCGGGCGGCAAGCCGGTTCTGCCGCGCCAGGGTCTCGGTGAAGCGGGTGCGCACGGAGATCCGATAGGCCAGGACAGGTTCCTGCACGAAGGTGCCGCGGCCTTGTTCGATCCGGATCAGGCCGCGGCTTTCCATCGCCGCCAGCGCGCGGCGCACGGTGTGGCGATTGACCCCGTAGCGCGCCGACAACACGGCCTCGGTGGGCAGGCGGTCCCCCGGCCGCGCGACCTCTCGCGCGATCTCGTTTTCCAGGTCAAGCTGGACCTGACGCCACAGGGCTATGCCCGCGCCCCGTTGAACCGTCATGGGACCTCCTCGGAGCGCATGCCGGCGGAGATGAGGACCGATGCCGACATACGTTTGTCATCGACCGGGCCTGCGCGGAGCCCGAGAGCTTTGATAAGCTATCGCCAGCCGGGCCGGACGTCCAGAATGCCGATCCGCGCGCCACAACGGGCGCGACCGCCGCCGTCGCCGCCGCAGCCCCAACCAGACCCGATCAGGGCCGATCCGGCCCAACCAGGAAAGACGCGATTCGCATGACCATGATCGAGCCTTCCATCGAGTCGCCACCGTCGTCCGGTGAACTCGTCCTGACCAATGCCCGGGTGGTGACGCCCGATACCGTTCTGGACGGTGGCTCCGTGCTGGTGCGCGGTGGGCGCATCGCAGCCGTGGACGACTCGCCCTCTGGTCTGCCGGGCGCCATCGATCTCGGGGGCGACTATCTGATCCCGGGCCTGGTCGAGATGCACACCGACCACCTTGAAAAGCACTTCATGCCGCGCCCGGGCGTGCTGTGGCCGTCGCCGCTGGCGGCCGTGGCCGCCCACGATGCGCAGATTGCGGCGGCTGGCATCACCACCGTGTTTGATGCCATCGCCTGCGGGCAGTATTCGGACGGATCCATGCGCCGGCAGATGCTGGCCGATCAGATCGCCACCGTGAAGCATGCCCAGGCCGAGGGCATTCTCCGCGCGGACCATCGCCTGCATCTGCGCTGCGAGGTGTCTGATCCTTGTGTTGTGGAGATTTTCGAGCCCTACCGATGGGATCCGCTGGTGCGGCTGGTCTCGCTGATGGATCACACCCCGGGCCAGCGGCAATGGACCGACATCTCCAAGCTGCGCCAGTTCGATAGCGACCAGGGTTGGAGCGAGGACGAGTTCCAGGCCCGCGTCCGCGAGCAACTGGCCGATCAGGCGCGCTATGCCGACAGGCACCGGCGTCAGATTCTGGAGATGGTCGGGCAGCGCGCCGATATCGTTCTGGCCACCCATGATGACACGACGGAGGCACATATCGAGGAAGCCCTGGCCGAGGGCGCCTCCATCAGCGAGTTCCCGACCACCCATGTGGCGGCCGTGCGCGCCCACGCCGCCGGCATGCGCACCATCATGGGCGCGCCCAACGTGGTGCGCAGGGGTTCGCATTCGGGCAACGTTTCGGCGCTGGATCTGGCCCATGGTGGCGTGCTCGACGGGCTGTCCTCGGACTACGTGCCGGCCAGCCTGTTGCAGGCCGCCTTTTTCCTGGCGGATACCATTGAACTGACCCTGCCCGACAGCATCGCCCTGGTCAGCGGCAACGTGGCCGACATGGTCGCCCTGTCCGATCGCGGGCGCATCGCCTTGGGCCTCAAGGCGGACCTTGTTCAGGTCTCGCGCGTGGATGGCGTGCCGTTGCCCCGGGCGGTCTGGCGCGACGGGCGACGGGTATGTTGATGACCGGCGGCGACACGGCACGAAGCGGCCGCCATGCCGTCTATCTGGTGCCACCGGAGGGATCGGCGCTGGAGGCTCTGGGCGGCGCCTGGCTGGGTCGCGACGCGGCGACCGGGGCGGCGCTGGCGCGGCCGGTGCTTGCCGGCATCGATCCGGCCCTGGCCGAGGCCGTAACCGAAGGCCCGCGCTTCTACGGATTTCACGGCACTCTGAAGGCGCCTTTCGCGCTGGCCGCCGGCAGGTCGGCCGGAGACCTGCTGACGGCGGCGCGTCGGCTGGCCGCTGCCCGGGCCGCCTTTGCCCTGCCGGCGCTGACGGTGGCCGCGCTGGGCCGCTTCGTCGCCCTGGTCCCGGCGGCGCCGAGCCCCGACCTGCACGCTCTGGCTGCCGCCTGTGTCCGCGAGCTGGACGCCTTTCGGGCGCCGGCGCCAGCCGAGGAGACCGCCGCCCGCCGCGTCGCCGGCCTGAGCGCCCGTCAACTCGCCCATCTGGAGCGCTGGGGCTATCCCCACGTGTTCGAGGATTTCCACTTCCACATGACCTTGACGGGTCCGGTGGTGGACGATGCCCTGCGCGATCGTCTCGTGGCCGCACTGGCGAACAGGTTCGCGTCCGCAGTCACGCGTCCCGGCGTGGTCCAGGCGCTGGGGCTGTTTCATCAGCCGGACCGGCGCACACCCTTCCGACAGATCGCCCGCGTGCCTCTCCTGGCGCCGGCGGGCACGGTCTGAAAGGCGCACTCCTCCGCCTTTGGAAGGCTTGAGGCGCGCGCGCGGCTTGTGCTACCCGACTGTCTCAAGCTGCCGCCGGGGGGCATCAGGGCCGTCGCCCGTCCCATTCGCGCCCCGGGCGCTCCTGCCCCGTTTCGCATCCGGCTCTCCGCTTCCCCCCGTTGCCGCGCGGACGCGGCCGGGTTCGGATGGGGGTTCGCCAGATCCAGGATCGATAGAGGATTCCCGCCCATGACCGACCGTGCCGTCTCGCCCCGGGTTGCCGCCCTTGTGGGTCCCTATCTGTCCGGCAAGACAAGCCTGCTGGAAAGCATCCTGTTGGCCTGCGGGACGCTGACTCGAAAGGGCCGGGTGGAGGATCGCAACACCGTCGGCGACTCCGGGCCGGAAGCGCGAGAGCGGTCCATGACCGTCGAGGTCGGCGCGGTCGAGGCCAGTTACCTGGGCGACACCTGGACCTTCCTGGACTGCCCCGGATCGGTCGAGTTCCGTCAGGATGCCGTCAACGCCCTGATGGTGGCGGACGTCGCCGTCGTGGTGGTTGATCCCGACCCGGCCCGCGCCCGCATGGCCATGCCGTTGCTGAAGTTCCTGGACCAGCGCGCCATCCCGCACATGATCTTCATCAACAAGATCGAGACCGCCCAGGTCACCCTGCGCGAGTTGATGGAGTCCCTGCAGGGTGTGTCCGACCGTCCGCTGGCCCTGCGCGAGGTGCCCATCCGCGAGGACGGCAAGGTGACCGGCTATGTCGATCTGGTCAGCGAGCGGGCCTATCGCTACCGGCCGGGCGAGCGCTCTGACCTGATCCAGATCCCCGAACAGGTGCGCGAGCGCGAGGCCGAGGCCCGCCAGGAGATGCTGGAAGCCCTGGCGGACACCAACGACCACATGCTTGAGGAACTGCTGGAGGATGTCGTCCCGCCCCGGGACGAGGTCTATGACACCTTGCGCCAGGACCTGGCGGACGATCGTGTCGGACCGGTCTTTTTCGGCGGCGCGCTGGCGGACAACGGCGTGGTGCGGCTGCTGAAGGCGCTGCGCCACGAGACCCCGTTCGTGGACGAAACGCGCGAACGCCGGCTGGTCGATGCCGGCGACGGCGCACCGCTGGCGCAGGTGTTCAAGACCGTGCATGCCGCTCACACCGGCAAGATGTCGCTGGCCCGGGTCTGGCGTGGTCCGGTCAAGGATGGCGGCCAGTTGGGGGGCGAGAAGATCAGCGGTCTGTTCGGCTTCGCCACGCTCGCTCAGCCGGCCAAGCTGGCCGAGGTCGAGGCCGGGCGCGTGGTCGGGCTGGGCCGCCTGGAGGGCGTCGTCACGGGCGAGTTGCTGGATGCCGGCGGCCGGCGCGAGGCCGACTGGCCCGCGCCCATGGCGCCGCTGGCCGCGCTGGCATTGCGTCCGGCCAGGCATGGTGACGACGTCAAGCTGACCAGCGCGCTGGGCAAGCTGGCCGAGGAAGACCCGGCCCTGCGCGTGGACCAGAACACCGAGACCAACGAACTCCTGGTCTGGGGCCAGGGTGACATTCATCTTCAGGTGGCTCTGGCCCGGCTGGCGCGACAGTACAACGTTGATGTCCACTCGGAAAAGCCGCTGGTGCCCTATCAGGAAACCATCAAGAAGGGCACCAAGCGCCAGGGTCGGTTCAAGCGCCAGACCGGCGGCCACGGCCA
>CAYFTQ010000154.1:0-6446 GCA_964346035.1 uncultured Roseospira sp.
CAGGCCCTCGGCCTGCAGGCGGGCGAGCGCGGCACGGGGCGACTCCAGGTGCTCCGATTGGCGCCATACCGGCGTTTCCCAGGTCAGGCCCAGCCAGGCCAGGTCCTCGAATATCCCGGCCTCGTACTCCGGGCGGCAGCGGCCGGCGTCGATGTCCTCGATGCGCAGCAGGAAACGCCCGCCGGTCTCGGCGGCGCGATCGGCCGCCACCAGCGCGGCATGGGCATGGCCAAGGTGCAGCCGGCCGGTGGGGCTGGGGGCGAAGCGGGTGATGGCCGGACCGCCGTCCTTGGCGGTGCCGGCACAGGAGCGGGAAACCGTCATGAAAACGTGATAGTCTTTCGGTCGAGTTCAGGCTAAAACCTACCACATCTAGTCCTGATCGTCGTGACGTCCCGCGCGGAGCGCCCGTCGTTCCAGGGTCCCGGAGACCACGCGGGCGGAAGCGGGAGCCGTCACAGGGGTCGTTGATGCGTTGTCACGGCACCGGAACGGGACGGATTCGGCCATCGCCGGAGGTCGTGACGACGTGGATTCGGGAACGCGCAATCGGGAATTTGCGCCGGGCGGCGCCTTCGAGGCGATGCCCAAGGACGGCGCGCCGGCCCTGGTTCTGAATGCCGACTATCGGCCGCTGAGCTATTTTCCCCTGTCACTGGTGCCCTGGCAGGAGGCCATCAAGGCCGTCTTTCTCGATCGTGTCAACGTGGTGTGCGAGTACGATCGCGTCATCCGCTCGCCCAGCCTGGAAATCCGCCTGCCCAGCGTGATCTCGCTGCGGGAGTTCGTGCAGACGGCGCGCCGCCCAGCCTTCACCCGCTTCAACGTGTTCCTGCGGGATCGCTTTAGCTGCCAGTATTGCGGTCGGCGCTTCCCGACCCACGAGTTGACCTTTGATCATGTCGTGCCGCGTTCCTGGGGTGGGCGCACGACCTGGACCAACGTCGTGACCGCGTGCGGTGCCTGCAACCTGCGCAAGCGCAACCGAACGCCCCGGGCCGCCTCCATGCCGCTGCGCCAGCCGCCGGTGGCGCCCACCCATCACGCCTTGCAGGAGGTCGGGCGCGCCTTTCCGCCCAACTATCTGCACGAAAGCTGGCGCGATTATCTGTACTGGGATACCGAACTGGACCCCTGGTAGGGAAGGCACGGACGGACCGGCCGGACACGACGGGCCGCACACGAGAAAAAGGCCGGAGCCCGCAAGCTCCGGCCTTTTCCCTGAGGACGGTGGACCGAGGGTCCGGTCCGAACCGGAGCCTATTCGGCTGCGGCGCGGGCCTGTTCCAGCCACTCGTTCCAGGTGTCCTGGTGACCGGCGATCCAGGCCTCGGTGTGGCGCTCGACGTCGGCCTCGCTGTCCTCACCTTCGCGCATCTTCAGGTTCTGCGCGCTGATGTCGTTCGCGGACAGCGTCATGATGGAGAACAGCTCTGCCGCCGCCGGGTTGGCCTCGGCGAATTCCTGGTTTGCGATGATGCGCTGGTTGTTGGCCTGGAAGCCGTAGTTGGAGCCGTCCGGCAGCGAGGTATCCACGTCCTCGCGGGCGCCCGGCAGTGAGGAGAACGGAACCTCCAGCCAGACCACGTCCTCGCCCGGCACCAGCACCCCGGAGACCCAGTACGGGGTCCAGGTGTAGTAGAATACGGGCTCGCCCTGCTCATGGCGGGTAATGGTGTCGGCGATGATGGCCGAGTACGAACCCTGGTTGTGCGTGACGGTGTCGCTCAGGCCATAAGCATCCATGTGATGTTCAATGACCTTCTCGCAACCCCAGCCGGGGTTGCAACCGGACAGGTCGGCCATGCCGTCGCCGTTGTTGTCGAACAGGGCGGCGATTTCCGGGTCCTTGAACTGCTCCAGGTTGGTGATGCCGTGTTCGTCGGCAGTCGCCTTGTCGATCAGGTAGCCCTGAAGCGCGCCCGGCGAATAGATGCCTTCGCGGTAGATCTTGTCCTCGCCGCCGGCTTCGTTGAAGAAGTCGATATGCAGCGGGTCCCAGTGGTCGGCCATGAAGGTGCCGTCGCCGTTGGCCAGGGCGACGTGGGCGGCCGCGTACTCAAGCTCCTTGATGTCCTCGACCTCATAGCCGAGTTCCTCCAGGGCCTTCATGACCAGCATGGTCTGGAAGGTTTCTTCCGCGATGGAGGACTTCAGGGGAATGACATCGACGCCCTCGCCCGGCATCTCGGCGGCCAGGGCCGGGCCCGCAGCGAGCGCGGTGGCCAGGCCGATGGCGGCGACGGACCCGCGCAGGGTCCGGGGATCGAAGGTATGGGTCATGGTGTGAACTCCCTCTTGTGGATTGGTCCGGCCGTGGTTCAGCCGGTAAGTCCCGAGTGGGCCTTCGCGCTCGGCGATTCGCGACCTCCGACCGGTGGTTCCGCGCGCCGAAGGCCGTCTCGGGGGCGGCCGCTCAGGCTGCGGGCCGCCGCAAGGCTTTTCTGACGAAGCCGACCGGGCCGGTGTCCAGGAAGCCGACGTTGCCCCGGTCGCGCTTGGACACGCCCAAAGCCTGGGTCATGCGGTCGATGATGATGGCCAGCAGGACGATGCCGATGCCGCCGACCGTGGCCAGGCCCATGTCAAGCCGGCCTATGCCGCGCAACACCATCTGCCCAAGGCCGCCGACCGCGATCATGGAGGCGATGACGACCATGGACAGGGCCAGCATCAGCGTCTGATTGACGCCGGCCATGATGGTCGGCATGGCCAGCGGAAGCTGGACCTTGAACAGCAACTGACGCTTGGAGGCGCCGAAGCTGCGCGCCGCCTCGATCAGGTCGCTGGGGACCTGGCGGATGCCAAGGTTGGTCAGCCGGATCACCGGCGGCAGGGCGAAGATGATCGTAACAACCACGCCCGGCACGTTGCCGATGCCGAACAGCATGACGATGGGCACCAGATAGACGAACGCCGGCGTGGTCTGCATGGCGTCCAGGATCGGGCGCACCACCTGCGCGGCGCGGTCGCTGCGCGCCAGCCATATCCCGGTCGGTAACCCGATCAGGATGCAGAAGAAGACCGATGTGATGACCAGCGAAAGGGTCACCATGGTCTCGCTCCAGGCGCCGATGAATCCGACCAAGGCCATGGAGATGACGGCGCCGACGCCCAGGCGCCAGCTCGACGCCTGCCAGGCCAGCAGGCCGATCAGCACCAGCATGATGATGGCCGGCACGCCCAGCAGGGCGGCCTCGATGGTGGACAGCACGCCGTCCACCGGCCAGCGAACGGCCTGGAACACGGGCCGGAAGTTGTTCACCACCCAGTCAAGAAGCTGTTCGACCCACGCTTCCAGCGGAATCACGGCCTCCTCAAAGGGATGCAGGACGTCGAACGTGGTTTCCTCGGCGGGTTTGGCCTCGCTCAGCCAGTCGGTGCCGGCCGGCTGTTCGCCGCCCGTACGGGCATCGCTGGACCCGGTGCCCGTGTCCGCGCCCCAGGGATTGCTGGCGGGTTCGCCGCTGCCGGCGGTTCCGGATTCGGCAACGGCAACGCCCTCGGCCCCGGAGGGCGCCCCGCTGGCCCAGGGGTTGGCGCTGTCTCCCGCGTTCTGGGCGACGATGATGGGGGTTGTGTCCTCAGCCATTGTCGGCGCCCTCCCGGTTCAAAGCTTCCAGCAGCAGGGCGCGCGAGATGACGCCCAGATACCGGTTGTTTTCGTCCACGACAGGCAGGCCACACGGCGCTTGCGCCACCGGTCCGATGATCTCGCCGATGCTGGTGTCGGACCGGATCGGCTCGACATCGGGCAGAAAGGCGTTGTGCAGTTCGGGATGGGCGGCCCGGCCCTCCGTCTCCAGCGAGGCAACGGACACCACGCCATGGTAGTGTTGGCGTCTGTCCACGACATAGGCGAAATCCCGATCCGCCTTGCCCATGCGCTGCAGGGCGCTCCGGACGGTGCCGTCGCGCTCCAGGATGGTGACCTGCTGCTTGACCGCCACGTCCCCCGCGTTCAGCACGTTGGAGACGTTCACCCCCCGGAAGAACGAGCGGACATAGTCGTCGGCCGGGTTGTTCAGGATTTCGTCCGGAGAGCCCACCTGCACCACGCGACCGCCTTCCATGATGGCGATGCGGTCGCCGATGCGCATGGCCTCGTCCAGGTCATGCGAAATGAACACGATGGTCCGCTTCTGCTCTTCCTGAAGGGCGACAAGCTCGTCCTGCATTTCGCTTCGGATCAGCGGGTCGAGCGCGCTGAAGGCCTCGTCCATCAACATGACGGTGGGATCGTTGGCGAGCGCCCGGGCCAGTCCAACGCGCTGCTGCATGCCGCCGGACAGTTCGTTGGGATAGCTCTGCGCGTTGGCCGCCAGCCCCACCTGTTCCAGCGCGGCCATGGCGCGGCGCTCCCGCTCGGCGGCGTCCACGCCCGACAATTCCAGGCCGAAGGCGGTATTCTGCACGACCGTTAGATGAGGCATCAGGGCGAAAGACTGAAACACCATCGAGATGTGCTGACGCCGGAACTGGGTCAACTCGGCCTGGCTCATCTTGGCGATATCGGTGCCATCGACCAGGATCTCGCCGGCGGTCGGATTGATCAGCCGGTTCAGCATGCGCACGAGCGTGGATTTGCCAGAGCCGGACAGGCCCATGACCACAAATATCTCGCCCTCGCGGACCGAGAAACTGGCATCCGTGACGCCCAGCGTCAGGCCGGTGCGTTCGAAGATCTCGGTCTTTTCCAGACCCTCCCGATACAGCCGTATGCCCTCTTCCGGGTTGTCGCCGAATACCTTGAACAGGTTTCGGACGACCAGCTTGTCAGCTTGGCTCAAGTGATGCGGTCCCCCTCAAGAAATATTTTGCGGGCGTATCTGACGCTGGGAACAGGATAGGGAAGCTTCCCGACAAAGTCAACCGGCGTGTCGCGCGAGGCGTGTGACGAAGATGCTTGTTGCTCAATATACTCCGAACCATAAATATTGTCGGGGATGTCCATTTGGACCGTTCTTTAATTCTTTGTAAGCCCGAAGTTTATGCGCATGTTTTGGCGCAATGCCGGGGGGGCGTTCGTGTTGGCCCTTGCCTTGCCCGCGCCGTCAGGCCGACAGGCCGGGCGCGGGCACCGATCCTTCGTGTGCGACGGCGTGGGCGGCCCAGGCGGCCGCGTGGAGCAGCGCGCCCGCCATGTCCGCGCCGCTGCTCAGGGCGTGCAGCAGGCCGGCGGCGAAAACGTCGCCGGCGCCCGTGGTATCGACCACCCGTTCCACCGGCGTCGCGGGGGTGGTCAGGCGGGTGCCGTCGCGCGCCAGGGCCTCGGCTCCGTCGGCGCCGCGCGTGATGACCAGCCAGCGCAGGCCGGCCCCGCCGCGTGCTCGCGCGTCGGCCCAGGGGTCGGCGAGCCAGGCCGCCGGCATTTCGCTGGCCGAGGTGACCCAGACCGAGGCCGGCCAATACCCGATGCCCGAGTCGGCGCTGGCGGGCGGTGCGTGGGCAACCACCGGGCCTCGCGCCAGCCGCGCCGCCATGGTCGAGGCCAGCGCGGGATTGAAGGTCTTGACCAGCATGCCGTTGGCCGGGTGCGACTCGGGCGGCACGCCGGCGCAATCCGGCGCCAGGGTGCGACGCGCGATCAGGGTGCGTTCGCCGGCCGCATCGACAAGCACGAGATGGCGGTTGGTGGTGCCGCCGGGCACCACGCGCAGGCCCGTTGTGTCCAGGCCATGCGCCCGGCAGGCGTCGCGCAGCATGGTGGCGTCGGCATCGTCGCCGACGGCGGCCCACAGCGTGACGGTGTGGCCGGCCCGGGCCAGGGCCACTGCGGCATTGGCTCCGCCGCCGCCCAGCCTGACCCCGACCGCGCGACCGCTCAGGTGACCGCCGGAGACGAGCGTCCCGTCCAGAAAGACGACCTCGTCGGCGTTGGCGTTCCCGATGACCAGCAGGCGGGCCATGGGTTCCTCCCGCAGCGCCGGCCTAACGGCGCTCGCGTTTGGCCAGGAAGGCCAACCGCTGCAACAGGTGGACGTCCTGTTCGGTCTTCAGCAGCGCGCCATGCAGCGGCGGCAGTGTGGTCCTGACGTCGCCGGCGCGCAACGCCTCGGGCGGCATGTCGTCGGCCATCAGAAGTTTGATCCAGTCAAGAAGCTCGCTCGTCGAGGGCTTCTTCTTCAGCCCGGGCACCTCGCGCAGGTCATAGAACAGCGACAGCGCGTCACGCACCAGGGCACCCTTGATGTCCGGGAAATGGACAGCGATGATCTGTTCCATCGTTTCGCGATCCGGGAACTTGATATAATGGAAAAAGCAGCGCCGCAGGAAGGCGTCCGGCAGTTCCTTTTCATTGTTCGAGGTGATGATGACCACGGGGCGGGTGCCGGCGCGTACGGTTTCTCCTGTCTCGTGGACATGGAACTCCATCCGGTCCAGTTCCAGAAGCAGGTCGTTGGGGAACTCGATGTCGGCCTTGTCGATCTCGTCGATCAGCAGCA
>CAYFTQ010000155.1:0-6409 GCA_964346035.1 uncultured Roseospira sp.
CCATGGTCATGCACAATCCGGTGCTGTTCCTGGCCCGGGACCGTGAGTTGGCGGAGGAAGCCCACGCCGGCGACATCATCGGCGTGCCCAACCATGGCAACCTTCGGATCGGTGACGCCCTGACCGAGGGCGAGACCCTGCGCTTCACCGGCATCCCCGCCTTCGCCCCCGAGATGCTGCAAAAGGCCAGGCCCAAGGACCCCCTCAAAAGCAAGCACCTGGGAAAAGCGCTGCAGCAACTGGCAGAGGAAGGCGTGGCGAGCGTCTTCAAGCCGCTGATCGGGGCCGACTGGATCGTCGGCGTGGTCGGGTCGCTTCAGTTCGATGTCATGGCCGACCGCATCCGGACGGAATACGACGTGCCCGTGTTGTTCGAACCAACGCCGCTGTATGCCGCGCGCTGGGTGGAGGCGGATGATCCGCGCCTGTTGAAGCGCTTCGTGGACGCCAACCAGTCCGCCGTCGCGGAGGACCACGACGGCGCCCCCGTTTTCATGGCCCGCAACGCCTGGCACCTGAACAAGGCGGCCGAGGAGTTTCCCGACATACGGTTCCGCAATACGCGCGAGCCGGCAGTCTGACCCGGATTAAAGATCAAGGCGATAGACGGCACCGGGCCGTGTCCGTGATGGCGCGCGGCCCCATGTCCATCCATGCCGCCCCGGGAAAAGCGGGGCTTTACTCACTCTGCCGCCCCGGCTGCTGATCCCGGGAACGCCACCTGGCCCCCAATGCTCTGACAAAGACAAGGGAGCCATCTGTCAGCGCACTGGACCATTCTGTCAGCGCACTGGACCATTTTTTTAATGCATCAACTTTCCGAACTCAGGCCGAGGCCTTCGTTCGGGTCGATGCACTTTTTTATGCATCAACTTTCCGAACTCAGGCCGAGGCCTTCGTTCGGGTCGATGCACTTGGTTATGCATCAACTTTCCGAACTCAGGCCGAGGCCTTCGTTCGGGTCGATGCACTTGGTTATGCATCAACTTTCCGAACTCAGGCCGAGGCCTTCGTTCGGGTCGATGCACCAACGTACTCCCAACCGGGCGGGGGCGCCATATCCCCCCGGCCTACAGTCGTTCTGCGCCGGGCACCAGAAAGGCCGAGATGGCAGCGCGGACCTCGTCCGGAAGCGGCAAGGAGCGACCCCGCGTCGTGTCGGCCCAGACGCACACGTTCTCGGCCACGCCGAAACAGCGCTCGCCGATGAACAGGCCCTGGCCGATGACGCACGAGGTTCGCCCCACGCGCAAAACGCGCGATCCGATATCCACGTCCGCCGGATAGCGGGCCTCGGCGACGAAATCCAGGATCAGGCGCGCGATCACCCAGCCGATACCACTGCCGGCCGTGGAGCCGGGATTGAGCGTCTCAAGAAAATCGACACGGCCGGATTCAAGATAGATGGCGAACGAGACATTATTGACGTGACCCAGCCGGTCGAGATCCTGAAAGCGGACCAGGTCGCGGGTCCAGTAGTGATAGGCCGCGCGTTCGCGCGGGTGGGGCGACGGCGATGCCCCGGACGGTGCGGACATGGCTTGGATTCCAACAACAGGGATGTCGGGCTTGCCCGGATGGCGGGTTGGTCCTAGACCGGAGCCGGGACGTGATCCCGTCTGCTTACCCCCAACCCGGAAGGAATGGCAACGTGCGCCTGCATCTGTCCACCTGGACCGAGGTCCAGACCTATCTCGACACCTGCGCCGGCATACTCATGCCCATCGGGTCCACGGAGCAGCACGGCCCGACCGGCCTGATCGGAACCGACGCCATCACCGCCGAGGCGATCTCGGCCGAGGTCGGTCGGCGCGGCCCGTTCCTTGTCGGCCCCACCATTTCCGTCGGCATGGCGCACCACCACATGGGCTTTCCAGGCAGCATGACGCTGCGGCCAAGCACCCTGATCCGGCTTGTCTGCGACTATGTGGAATCGCTGGCCAGCCACGGGTTTCGGCGCTTTCTGTTCGTCAACGGCCACGGCGGCAACATCAACACGCTCAACGCCGCCTTCTATGAGATATACGAATCCGCCCGCCGCGACCGCGGCCGTGACGCACCCGATGTGGACTGCGCCCTGTGCAACTGGTTCACCATGCCGGGCATCGCCACAATCCAGCAAGAGTTGTATGGCGACGGCGAGGGATTCCACGCCACACCCAGCGAGGTGGCCGTCACCCAGGCGGTCCACCCGGAGGCCATCAAGACGGCCACCCTGGAACCCTTGGCGCCCGTTGATCCTCACTTCACCGACTGGCGCGATTTCCGGACCCGGTTCCCGGACGGGCGCATGGGGTCCGACCCTTCTATGGCCACGCCGGAACACGGCCGGCGTTTCCTGGACTCCGCCGCCGCCGAGATCCTGGAGCGTCACGGGGCCTTCCTGCGCGAGCGCTGATGAGCGCAGGACGGTCCGCGCCTTGCGCACGCCCGGCGCAGCCCCACATGCCGGTCATGAGCGAGCATGATCCCCAGACACGGCGCGGCGCGAACGCCGACACAAGCGCGGACGGCCCGAGCCTGACCACCTTCTACAATGGGGCCTGCCCGGTCTGCCGCACAGAGATCAGACACTATAAACGGGTGGAATCGCGCCACGCCGTCGGTCTTGGCTGGTACGACGTCAGCCAGCAGCCCGGCGCCCTGGCCGGCCACGGCATCGACGACGATCGGGCCACGCGGCGCCTGTACGCCATCGACGACACCGGCACCCTGTATGCCGGCGTTGGCGCGTTCATCCAGGTCTGGCGCCGTCTGCCCGGCTATCGTTGGCTGGCCCGCGTTGTGGCGCTGCCCGGGGTGCGGACGCTGGCGGAGTGGACCTATGAAGGCGTCCTGGCCCCCCTGCTGTACCGCTGGAACCGGTACCGGCGGCGCGGAAACAACACATCATAACTGTATAATTTGACAATTCCCCAACCCACTTTATGTATTGCTTGGTGAGGCGCCCGCGCCTCGGTCCAATACAGACGACAGGCAAGGGGAGACAGACGTGGCCATTCAGTCCAAGCACCCGGAGACGCTGGCGGTTCATGCCGGCTTCCGAGAGGCCGCCGGCACCCACAGCGTGGCCGTGCCGATTCATCAGACCACCTCGTATCAGTTCGAGAGCACGGAACACGCGGCCAACCTGTTCGCCCTGAAGGAACTGGGCAACATCTACAGCCGCATCATGAACCCGACCTGGGACGCGTTTGAACAGCGCGTGGCGGCGATGGAGGGCGGCGTCGCCGCGCTGGCATTGGCCTCCGGGCAGGCGGCCAGCACCTATTGCGTTCTCAATCTGTGCGAAGCAGGGGATAATTTCGTAACATCGACCGATCTCTACGGGGGCACCTGGAATCTCTTCGCCAACACATTGCGCCAGATGGGTATCGAGGCGCGCTTCGTCGATCCCGCCGACCCCGAGTCTTTCCGTCGCGCCGTGGACGACCGCACCCGTCTTTTCTATGCCGAAACCCTTCCCAACCCGAAGCTGAACGTCTTTCCCATCGCAGAGGTGGCGGCCATCGGGCGCGAACTGGGCATCCCCCTGATCGTGGACAACACGGCGGCGCCCGTGATCTGCAAGCCGCTGGCGTTGGGCGCGGCCGTGGTCATGTATTCGGCCACCAAGTACATGGGCGGGCACGGCACCACTGTCGGCGGCGTGGTGGTGGACGGCGGCAACTTCGACTGGGCAGCCTGGGGCGAGCGGTTCCCGACCCTGAACACGCCGGACAACAGCTATCACGGCGCCGTCTGGACCGAGGCGGTCAAGCCGCTGGGGCCGATCGCCTTCATCATCCGCATGCGGGTCATCCTGCTGCGCGACATCGGCGCGGCCATGAGCCCGTTCAGCGCCTTCCAGCTCATCCAGGGGATCGAGTCGCTGCCCCTGCGCATGCGCCAGCACTGCGAGAACGGAATCCTGGTTGCTCGATACCTCCGCGAACACCCCAAGGTGGCGCGCGTCATCCACCCA
Organism: uncultured Roseospira sp.; assembly: GCA_964346035.1. GTDB lineage: Bacteria > Pseudomonadota > Alphaproteobacteria > Rhodospirillales > Rhodospirillaceae > Rhodospira. The sequence goes on from CAYFTQ010000155.1 coordinate 3,965, forward strand.
AGCCTTCAGGACGGCGAAATGCGCCGACGTGCCGACACCGCCCTGAAAGGGGGCTATGGCGCGCTTGTCGGCTTTGAACTGGCCGGCGGGGCAGAGGCCGGGCGGCGTTTCATCGAGGCGCTGCGCATGTTCTATCACGTCGCAAACATCGGCGATGCCCGCAGTCTTGCCATCCATCCGGCGACGACGACGCACTCGCAGTTGTCGGCGGAGGACCAACTTGCATCCGGTGTCTCGCCGGGCTATGTCCGTTTGTCGATCGGGATCGAACACCCCGACGACATCATCGCGGACCTGAGCCAGGCATTGGAGACGGCGTGAGCGGACTGACTGTTGTCAACGGCCTCGGACGCTATCCGAGGACCAGACCACGGCGCCTCAGGGGCGCCGCTTGGTCGCGGGATCTGGTCGCAGAGACCCACCTGAGCGTATCGGACCTGGTATGGCCCGTGTTCGTGCTGGACGGTGAAAACCGGCACGAGCCGGTGTCCTCCATGCCCGGGGTGGAACGCCTCAGCATCGACCGCCTGATCGACGCCGTCGGCCAGGCCCGCGACCTGGGCGTCAAGTCGGTGGCGCTGTTCCCGAGGGTGGACCCGGCGCTCAAAACCTCTGACGGACGCGAGGCCGCCAACCCGGACAGCCTGATGTGCCGGGCGACGCGCGCCCTCAAGGCCGCGTTCCCGGACGTCGGCCTGTTCTGCGACGTGGCCTTGGACCCCTACAACGCCGACGGCCATGACGGCATCGTGCGCGACGGGGTCATCCTGAACGACGAGACGGTCGAGGTCCTGATCCGCCAGAGCCTGGTTCAGGCCGCCGCCGGGGCCGACGTCATCGCGCCCTCTGACATGATGGACGGGCGCGTCGGCGCGGTGCGTGACGCGCTCGACGGCGCCGGCTTCGCCAACGTCCAGATCATGAGTTACGCCGCCAAGTATGCCTCGGCCTTCTACGGCCCGTTCCGGGATGCCTTGGGCTCCGGCAGGGCGCTCAAGGGCGACAAGCAGACCTATCAGATGAACCCGGCCAACACGGACGAGGCCCTGCGCGAGGTCGCCATGGACCTGGACGAGGGCGCCGACTCTGTCATGGTCAAACCGGGCATGCCCTATCTGGACATCGTCCAGCGCGTGCGCGAAACGTTCGCTGTTCCGACACTGGTCTATCAAGTCAGCGGTGAATACGCCATGATCAAGGCGGCCGCCGCCAATGGCTGGCTGGACAACGACAAGGCAGTGCTGGAAAGCTTGCTGGCCTTCAAGCGCGCGGGCGCGAACGGCATCTTCACCTATGCCGCTGTCGAGGCCGCGCACCGGCTCAGGGCTGGCTGAGGCGCCCGTCCCTCGCTCTCGCGGCGCCGACAATGAATGCCGGCCCTGTGGGGGTGGGGCACGGACGGGCCGAAACCGCCCCATCGCCGTCCCTGTGGGATTGCGGCCATGAAGATCGACGTTGTGTTCGATACCGTTTGTCCGTGGTGCTTCCTTGGCAAGCGCCGGCTGGAACGCGCCCTGGCCCAACGGCCGGCCGTGACGGCGGTCGTGCGGTACCATTCCTTTCTGCTCAATCCCGACATGCCGCCCGGCGGCATGGATCGGCGCGTCTATCTGGAACAGAAGTTCGGCGGCCCGCACCGTGCCCGCCGGGTGCTTGAGGCCGTCTCGGCGGCAGCCCGCGCATCGGGCGAGGCCATCGACTTCACCGCCATCCAGCGCATGCCGAATTCCATCGACAGCCATCGCCTGCTGCGACTGGCGGCCACGCGTGGCCGTGCCGAAGCCATGCTGGATGCCCTGTTCAGGGCTTTTTTCCAGGCTGGTGAGGATATCGGCGACAGCGATGTCCTGTTGCGCATTGCCGCGCGCATCGGACTTGACCGCGGGTCGGTCCGGGAGATGCTGGACAGCGACGGCGGCCAGGCCGGCATTCGCGCCGCCAACGCCCGCGCCCACGCCATGGGGATCAGTGGCGTGCCCAGTTTCGTGTTCAACGACAGCCACGCCATCGCCGGTGCCCAGGACGCCGAGGTGCTGGTCCGGCTGGTCGATCTGGCTGTGGAGACCGAGGTCCGCCAGCCCGTGTCGCCCGGCTGAACCCCTTCGGCCCGAACGGTGGATCAGGATTGAAGTGGGCTGAGGCCCGCGGCCGCCTCCGCGTCCAGGGCGGCCAGCAGCGCGGCTGCGCTCCGTCCGGACACGGGATGGCGCCACTCCGGCGCCAGATCGGCCAGCGGGCGCAGGACGAAGGCCCGCTCGCTCAGACGCGGATGCGGCAACACGGGATCGCAGGCGCGGACCAGGCCATCGACATCCAGCAGGTCCAGGTCCAGGCCACGCGCGGCATTGCGGGTGCCGTCGCGCCGGCGCCCGAAGGCCGCCTCTATGGCATCGGCCGCTTCCCGGCGCTCGTTCAGGCCGGCGATCTCTTCCTGAACCCGGTTCC
>CAYFTQ010000156.1:0-6367 GCA_964346035.1 uncultured Roseospira sp.
GTCAGGACATTGGTAGCGGTCCGCGCCGCGCTGGTGGATCGCTACCAATGTCCTGACCCGCCGGTAGCCCTGGGCGAGGCCCTGCGCGGGCTGGCCTCGGCGGCGCTGGATGTCTCGGACGGTCTGGTGGCCGATCTGGAGCACCTGTGCCGGACCAGTCGGTGCGGCGCGCGGCTGGAAGCGGCCCGGGTCCCGCTGTCGGCGGCTGCGCGGGCCTGTGTGGCGCGGGACGGGGCGCTGCTTGAGCGGGTTCTGACCGGCGGTGACGACTATCAGTGCCTGTTCGCGGCCGCGCCGGAGGCCGACGCCGCCATTCGCGCGGCCGCCCGGGGTGTCGGCGTGACGGTGACACCGGTCGGCCATGTGACGGCGGGGCACGATGTTTGCGTGATCGGAGCCGACGGCACACCGTTGACGATGGCTTCGCATGGCTGGCGCCATGGCTGGTCGGGTTGAGCGAACGGATTGATCCGGTGGTTGCCGGTTGAGGGAGCGAACGCCATGAAGCGCCTGATCATCATCGTGCTGGTGCTGCTGCTTTTGGGCGGCGGTTTGGGGGGGCTGACAACCCTGAAAATTATCCCCGATGTGCTGGGCATGAACGCGCTGCTGGCCGGCTTGATGGGGGCCGCGCCGGAAGAGCCGGCGGCCGAGGCACCGCCGTCGCCGCCCGATCTTGGGCCCGCGCCCGTGTTCGTTCAGGTACCGCAAATGGCCGTGCCCATGATAGGCGACGGGCTCAGTCGCGGACATCTGGTGCTGGCGGTTCGGTTGAGCATCGCGCCGGAGGCCGTGGCCGACGTCAAGAGGGCGCTGCCACGCCTGGTGGATGCGTATTTGACCGGCCTGATGCAGACCTTGCCGGAAACCATGGGGGCGGCCGGACGACTCGATCTGTCCCGTGTCAAGGGCGAGATGAACTCGATCACCGAGTCGGTGCTGGCGCGGGGTCAGGTCCACGATGTCGTGTTACAGAATGCCTACATTCGGTAGGGGCAATCCCCGCACTGACATCAACCCATCGTCCTGACAGGGCTTTTTCGGGGCTCTTGCGTTGCCTGTCGGGGGGTCTTCTGGCAGGCTCCTGACCCGGCACCGCGCCGTATCCTCAAGAAAGCGCCACAAGGGCGCGGCTGCCTGACCCGGGGATGCGGAGGAAGCAGGGGAGGGCCGGGGCCGAAGGGGCGGTCGCGCGTGTTCCCGAAACCGGGACGGTTGGTCGATTCCTCCAACGAAGGACGCAATCCAAGATGCTCTACGTGCTCTACGCTTTCGTCATCGCGTGCGGCCTGGCGGCGCTCGTGTATGGCGTGATCACCGTGCGCGAGATTCTGCGCGCAGACACTGGTACGGACGAAATGCGGCGTATCGCGGGCGCCGTGCAGGAAGGAGCGCAGGCCTATCTGCGGCGTCAGTACCTGACCATTGCGGGGGTTGGGGTCGTTGTTTTCGTGGTCCTGATGTTCGTTCTCGACCTTTCGGTGGCCATCGGGTTCGCGATTGGTGCCATCTGTTCCGGCGCGGCCGGCTTCGTCGGCATGCTGGTGTCGGTGCGGGCCAACGTGCGAACGGCCGAGGGGGCCCGTCATGGTCTCGCCCGAGGGCTGGACATCGCCTTCAAGAGCGGCGCCGTCACCGGCATGCTGGTGGCTGGCCTGGCACTGCTGGCGGTGGTCGTCTACTACGTCATTCTTCAGATCGCGGGCGCACAGGGGCGTGGCCTGATTGATCCGCTGGTGGCGCTGGGCTTCGGGGCGTCCCTGATTTCCATTTTTGCCCGCCTGGGTGGCGGCATCTTCACCAAGGGCGCCGATGTCGGCGCCGATCTGGTGGGCAAGGTCGAAGCCGGCATTCCCGAGGACGATCCGCGCAACCCGGCGGTGATCGCCGACAACGTGGGCGACAACGTGGGCGACTGCGCCGGCATGGCCGCCGACCTGTTCGAGACCTACGCCGTGACCGTGGTGGCGACCATGGTGCTGGCGTCGATCTTCTTCATGGGAACGGACTGGCAGGCGACCATGATGGCCTATCCGCTGGCCATCGGCGGCGTGTGCATCCTGGCCTCCATCGCCGGCACCTATTTCGTCAAGCTCAAGGAAGGCTCGACGCGGATCATGGGCGCGCTGTATCGCGGCTTTGGCATGTCGGCGCTGTTCTCGCTGGGCGGCATCGCCATCATGACCATGCTGATGCTGGGCTTCAGCAATGAATGGACCGTCGGCGGCAGCACGTTCGGGCCGTTCAGCCTGTTCCTGTGTGCCGTGGTCGGTCTGGTTATCACGGGCCTTATCATCTGGGTGACCGAGTATTACACCTCGACCGAGTTCCGGCCGGTGCGATCGGTCGCCAAGGCCTCGACCACGGGCCATGCCACCAACGTCATCCAGGGCCTTGCGATTTCCATGGAGGCGACGGCCATTCCGGCGCTGCTGATCTGCGCCGCCATCATCTCCGCCCACATGCTCGCCGGTCTGTTCGGCATCGCCATCGCCGTCACCGCCATGCTGGCGCTGGCCGGCATGGTCGTCGCGCTGGATGCTTATGGTCCGGTGACCGACAACGCGGGCGGCATCGCCGAAATGGCCGAACTGGACGAGGGCGTGCGCAAGATCACCGACACGCTGGATGCGGTCGGCAACACCACCAAGGCGGTGACAAAGGGCTATGCCATCGGTTCGGCCGGTCTGGGCGCGTTGGTACTGTTTGCTGCCTATACCTCGGACATCAACTACTTTGTTGAAAACCCGGATATCTACCCCATGTTCGCGGGGATCGAGGTCGATTTCTCTCTGTCCAGCCCATATGTCGTGGTCGGCTTGTTCGTCGGTGGCCTGCTGCCGTTCCTGTTTGGTGCCATGGGCATGACCGCCGTGGGTCGCGCCGCCAGCGCGGTGGTGCGCGAGGTGCGCCGGCAGTTCAAGGAAATCCCGGGCATCATGGACAAGACCGCCAAGCCGGAATACGGCAAGTGCGTGGATATGCTGACCAAGGCCGCGATTCTGGAGATGATCATTCCGTCGCTGCTGCCGGTGCTCTCGCCGCTCGTGCTGTTCTTCGTCATTCAGGCCATCGCCGGCCCGTCGGCCGCGTTCTCGGCCCTGGGGGCGATGCTGCTGGGCGTCATCATCACCGGGCTGTTCGTCGCCATCTCGATGACGGCGGGCGGCGGCGCCTGGGATAACGCCAAGAAGTACATCGAGGACGGTAACTTCGGCGGCAAGGGCTCCGATGCCCACAAGGCTGCGGTGACGGGCGATACCGTCGGCGATCCCTACAAGGACACCGCCGGCCCGGCCGTCAACCCGATGATCAAGATCACCAACATCGTCGCCCTGCTGCTGTTGGCGGTGATGGCCCACGCGGCCTGATCGTCGGACTTGATGTCCGATCCAACCGGACGGGGAGGGGCGCGCTCAGGGTGCGCGCCTCTCCGGTCGGCACCAGAAAACGGCGCGCCGGGGAGACCCGACGCGCCGCTTTCATGAGAGGCTTTCCATGGGATGGTGGTCACAACACGCCGGGTACATCCGTCCTGGCGAAATCGTCGCCGACAAACAGCAAAGGGCAGCCGTTGTCCATGGCGGTCTGATAGGCGAAGCAGTCCCCGAAGTTCAGGGCCGCCCTATGCAGTCCCTTGCCCCATTGCCGGTAGGCCTGGGCCGCGCGGCGCGCCATGGACGCCGTCACATCGACGACCTCGAAACCGAGCCCGTCGATCGGGCGCCCCATCTCGGCGCCGACGTTGCGACGGTCGGCCACCACCAGAGCCTCGGCGATGGTTGCCGCCGAGATCAAGACCGTCTGGTTCATCTCAAGGGCCGCCGCGCAGGCTTCGGCGGCGGGCTCATCAAGCAGGATGGCCATCAGGGCCGAGGTATCGACGGCGATCACGTCGGCAGGCCGTCGTCACCGTACAGATAATCCTGGCTGCGGCTGGCCGTCTCTCCGGGACTCGCCCTGGCGGCGGCGCTGGCACGGACGGCGTCCAGCAGCACCTTGCGGGCTGCCCGGTCGGGCGCCGCCCGAACCGGAACGAGTCGAGCAGCGGCGTGACCGTGCCGGGTCAGCACCACCTCTTCGCCCGTCTCGGCGCGCCGGACCAGGTCCGTCAATTGGCCCTTGGCCTCCGTGACCGACACGCGCATTGGCCCCTCCGTTGTTCCGGCTTCATAACGCCGCCGCTTCAATATGGACCACCAAATGGTCCGTTTCAATCAAGATGCGGATGCGGTGGACCCGAACACAAAAACGGCGCGCCGGGGAGACCCGACGCGCCGCTTTCGTTCGGAGGCCCGGCCGCCTTTCCGACCGGGCGTCCGTTTTTCGCTGATTACATGCCTTTGGGCTCGAATACCTTGACGGACTCGAAGCTGCCGTCCTTGATTTCCCAAAGTTCGAACGTGCCGGCGACGTCGCCGTTGGAATCGAAGTTCTGCGAGCCGGCCGCCCCCTCGTAGTTGATGTCCTGGCCCGCGTTCAGCAATTCGACGGCCTCGGCATAGCCGCCGGGGAAGACCGTCTCGCCGGGCGGGTTGGCGACATCGCGCAGGGCGTCGCGCACGGCCGCCGGATCGCTGGAGCCGGCCTTCACCGCCGCCAGCGACAGCAGATAGACGGCGTCATACGCGGTGTCGTGATAGGGCTTGTCCGATTCCGACCCGTATTCGGCCAGCCAGGCCTCGGCGAAGTGCGTGCCGCCCTCGCTTTCCAGCGACTTGGCGGTGGTGCCGAAGGTGCCGTTCAGGTACTCGGCGCCCAGGGCGTCCACCAGTTCCGGGGCCTTCAGGCCGTCTGTGAAGATGAACTTGTCAAAGACGCCGCCTTCCAGAGACTGGCGCAGGATGGTCTGGCCGCTTTCCGGATAGGCGATCAGCACCAGATGGGAGGCGTCGCCACCGCCGGCGTTCTGCAATTCACCCCGATAGGAGGCCTGGTTCTTCTCGAACCCGACAGACTTGGTGACGGTCCCGTCCATGGCCTCGAACGCCGCCTGGAAGGCGTCCGCCAGGCCCTTGCCGTAGTCGTTGTTGACGTACATGACGGCGACGCTGTCGATGTCGCGCTCTCGCGTCACCTGCGCCAGTGCCACGCCCTGGCCGGCATCGGACGGCACGGTCCGGAACAGGAAGTCGTTGTCCTCCAGGTCGGTGATGACCGGCGAGGTCGACGCCCCCGATATCTGCGGCACGCCGACCACAGCGGAGACGGACTGGGCGATCGGGATGGTCACGCCGGAGGACAGCGCGCCCACCAGGCCGCTGACGTTCTCTACCGAAACCAGCTTCTGGGCGGCATCAACGCCGGCCTGCGGGGCGGTCTGGGTGTCGCCGACCACGACGGTGATGGTTCCGCCGGCGGCGTTGATTTCCTTTTCGGCCAGGCGGACGCCGTTCAGTGTGGTCTCGCCATAGGCCTGCAGGTCACCGGTCATCGGTACGATGGCACCGATTTTCATCTCCTGGGCATGTGCGGCGGTCCCCAGGGCCAGGGCGCTGACAGTGGCCAGGCCCGCGATCTTCAAGCTGCGCGTCGTCATGATGATGTTTCCCCGTTGTGTCTGTTGGGTTTGTTGCCTGCTGTCCGGCCTCCGGGTCCGGCCTCCGGGTCCGGCCCTGGAGGGGCCTTGGCGGGGCCCATGTCCGACCCGGGCCCGCCGCCCCATAATGGGATATGGTGGCAGCATAGGAAAGGCCGCCCCTTGCTGGCAATGCCGCACGGACATGACGTCCGCATGCATGTGACGGACAATTCATGGCGTTTCAAGGGCGCGAACAGCAAGGTTTGTTCGTTTGCCGTTCCGACGGCCAAGCGGGCGGCGTGGGGCTTTCGCTGGCGGGCGAGGGCGGATAGAGTGTGCCGGCCAGGCGGGTTCGCGCGCATGCCGTCCCACGCCGTCCATCGGCCCCGCTGGCGGTCATTGTTTCTTTTTCAGGGTCCGGCTCCGGAGGTCATGCCATGGCAGGCAGCGTCAACAAGGTCATTCTGATTGGCAACCTGGGCCGGGACCCGGAATGCCGCACCTTCCAGAACGGCGGCAAGGTCGCGAACCTGCGCGTGGCGACAACGGACACCTGGAAGGATCGCCAGAGCGGGGAACGGCGCGAGCGCACGGAATGGCATTCGGTGGCCATCTTCGGGCCGCTGGCCGATATCGCGGAACGCTACCTGCGCAAGGGCTCAAAGGTTTATCTGTGCGGATCGCTGCAAACCCGCAAGTGGCAAGACCAGTCCGGCCAGGACCGCTACACGACGGAAGTTGTGCTTCAGGGACCGGGTGCCGAGATGACCATGCTTGATGGTCGCGGCGGTTGCGGCGGCGGGGGCGGCGCCGGGGGGGGCCGAGGGTGGGCCGACCCGGGCCCCC
>CAYFTQ010000157.1:0-6359 GCA_964346035.1 uncultured Roseospira sp.
GCAGCGATCGGACTCGCCGGGGCGATCGGCCCGGCTGGCCTCGCGGATGGGTCATGCGAAACGGGACGCGAAGTCATGATGGCGAGACGCCCTTGCGTTGGTCGGGTCGCGCGGCGCGTCCCGGCGGATCTGGCGGACGGACGCGGAAGGCGGTAAGAAGAAGCACAGACAGGTAAGCGAGGATGTCCCGTGACGCAAGGGCAGGACAGCGACCGCGTGCCGACCCCCGGCCTGCTCGTGATCGACCCCGATGAAGCACCGCGCAATGCGCTGGCGACCCAGTTGAGCCGTCACCTGGCGGTAAAATCCGTCCCGGTGTCCGTAAGCGCCCATGAAACGGTCGCGGCGGCGCTGGCCGACTGGCCCGGCGACGCGCCGGCGCCGTGGCGCGCGGTGGTGCTGGCCGCTACGTCGGACACGCAGGCCCGCGCCGCCTGCGCGCGGCTTGCCCGCCAGGGACCTCGCCCCCCCCGATGCGTTGTCCTGCTGCCGCCCGATCAGGCCGCGCCGGAACCATGGCCGGACGGAGTGACCCGCCTGGACCGTCCGGCCCGGCTGCCCCGGCTGCTGGAGTCGGTGCGCGACGCCCTGGCGCGCGGCGACCACGCCCCGGGCGACCAACCCGGGGGCACCGGCGAAAGGATGGACGCGTTCCCGCTCGGTCCGTTCGTTTGCGATCCCGGCCAGCGCATCCTGACGGAACGTGCCAGCGGCCGCGCCACGGCCCTGACGGAAAAGGAAGCCGCCATCCTGGCCTGCCTGCGCGCCGCACGGAAGACGGTCGCGCGTGGCGCCCTGCTGACGCGGGTCTGGGGCTATCGCGGCGGCGTCACCACGCACACGCTGGAGACGCACATTCACCGGCTGCGCCGCAAGATCGAGCCCGATCCGCGCCGCCCCACCCTGCTGGTCACCGACGGCAGCGGTTACCGTCTGGGCGGCTGACCGCCGCCCCTCTGGCGTCCGGGCGGCTGACCGCCGCCCCTGGCCTCAAAACAGACCCTCGGCGGCGCGCCCCGCGATGATGGCCGCGAACATCAGCCAGCCCATGGTCCGGTTGGACTTGAACTTGGCCAGGCAATCCGAGGTATCGTCGATATCAACCCTGAGAGCCTGCCACAGCAGATGCGCCGCCGGCATCGCCAGGGCCGGATAGAACACCCAGTGCAGATCCGCCAGGGTCCCGGCCAGCGCGACCAGCCCCAGGAACATCGCGACGAAGACCAGCAGCGCGGGCCGCGTGCGACCGCCCAGGGCCAGGGCCGACGACTTCACGCCCACTAGCAGGTCGTCTTCCTTGTCCTGGTGCGCATAGACCGTATCGTAGTGAAGGGTCCAGAAAAAGCAGCCCGCGTACAGGACCACCGGCGCCCAGTCCAGTTCGCCACGCACCGCCGACCACCCCATCAGGGCGCCATAGGTGAAGGTGATGCCCAGCCAGGCCTGTGGCCAATAGGTGATGCGCTTCATGAAAGGATAGGTGAACACCAGGGGCAGCGAGATCATGCCCATGAAGATGGCGAAGCCGTTCATCGACAGCAGAACCGCCAGGCCGATCAGGCCCAGGATGACCAGAAAAATCTTGGCCTGAGTCTTTGACACGGCGCCGGAGGGAATCGGCCGCGCCGCCGTGCGCGCAACCTTGGCGTCAAACTCCGCGTCCACGATGTCGTTATAGGTGCAACCGGCCCCGCGCATGACCACAGCCCCGATCAGGAACAGCCCCAGAAGCACGGGGTCCGGCAGATAGCTCGTGGAGGCATCGGCGGCCAGGGCCGTGCTCCACCAGCACGGCCACAACAGCAGCCACCAGCCGATCGGCCGATCCAGCCGGATCAGCCGGGCATAGGGGATCAGGGCCGGGGGCACAACCCGATCCACCCAGCCCCCGACGGGCATGTCGCCGATCAGATGCGCGCTTCTGGGCATGGAAAGCCTCGTCATATCCTAAGGATTCAAGAAGAACACCTTGGCCGCGCGCCGTATCGCACGCCGGAAGGCGCGCATCGGACGGGCGCGTCTCACCCTACGGCGCGCGCCGGAGTCACTCAAGCCCGACGCTCCTCCGGACTGGCGGGGCGCGGCGCCGTTGCGCGATAGTCGGCGCGGTGGCATTGTCGCGCCCGCCTGTTCTCATCGCGTTCGCCACACCGGATCCGCCCCACCATGCCGAGCCCCGTCGTCGCCGCGCCGCTTTCGGTCGGCGTTCTGGTCACCCTGGCGCGGGGGCCGGGCGCAGGCGGCCATGTCAAGTGCTGGGAGCGTTTCGCCGAGGCCGCCGCGCGGCGTACGGACGGTACGCTTGACCTGACCATCCACACCATGGCCGACGCCGGGGCCCCTGCGCGGGAGCGGCTCGAGACCCTGGCCCCGCATGTTCGTTTCAAGGCCGTGCCGGCGCTGCTGGGCACGGCCTTCATGCCGGGCCTGCATCAGGGCGCCGGCCATACCGATCTGGCCCCGTTCCATCCCACCCTGGCGCAATCCCTGAAGGTCCACGACGTCCTTCACACCACAGACATCTTCGCCTTCGCGCGCACCGCGCGCCGGGTCTCGCGCCGTCATCGGTGTGCGCTGGTGGCCTCCATCCATACCGACCTGCCCACCTTGACCGAGCTCTATGCGCGCGAGATCCTGGGCCGGGTGACCGGCCACGGCTGGCTGGGCCAGCGGGTCCTGGATGACCTTGCCCTGCCCCGACGCCTGGGCCAGCGCGCTGGCCGCGCCGTGGCCCGCCATCTGCGGGCCTGCGACCGGGTGCTGGTCTCCAGCCGTGCCGATCAGGTCGTGGCCGAAGCGGTTGTTGGTGCCGGACGGGTGTCATGGCTGCGTCGGGGCATCGACCTGGACCGCTTTCATCCGCGCCAACGCGACCGGACGCGCCTGCGCCTGGATTTCGGCATCCCGGCGGACCGCCCGCTTCTTCTGTTCGTCGGCCGCACCGACGACAGCAAGCGTGTCATGACCCTGGCGCGCGCTGCCCGCCGACTGCTGGACCTGGGCCACAGCCTGCATGTCCTCGTCGTCGGCGAGGGAGCCCGGCGCCAGGACATGCTCGACCTGCTGGGGACGGATGTGGTCACGGCGCCCGGCGCGCTGCCGCAGGCGTCCCTTCCGACGGTGTACGCCAGCGCCGATGTGTTCGTGTTTCCCTCGGAGAGCGAGGTTTCCCCCAATGTGGTCCTGGAAGCCCGCGCCAGCGGTCTGCCGGTCGTTCTTTCCGCGCGCGACGGGGGCGCCCGGTTCGTGCGCACCCGGAACAGTGACGGGGTGCTGGTTGATGACCCGGACCCAGAGGCGTGGGCGTCGGTGCTGGCACCCCTGCTGACCGATGCCGCAGGTCGCGCGCTGATGGGCCGGCGCGCGCGCGCCATCGTCGAGGCAACCGTGCCAGACTGGGACACGGTGCTGGATAGGGACCTGTTGCCGGTCTGGCGGGCAGAGGCCGGCGCGGTCCACGCCAGAGCCCCCGCATGACGGGGCGCGCGCTTCTGATGCCGGCCCTGAAGGCGTTGGTCTCGGTCGGGCTGTTGGGGGTTATCGCCGCCAGTGTCGACGTCGGCGCGCTGCTGGAGCGCCTGACCCCGGCCGTGGCGCCGACCGCCATGGCCGCCCTGGCGCTGCTTCAGATCCAGGCCGTCGGCGCCGCGCTGCGCTGGCGCCTCGTGCTGGGCGCGCACGATACGTCGTTGCCGTTCGCGGTCGTATGGCGCAACGTCCTGCTGGGGCTGTTCGGCAACCAGGCCATGCCGTCCACCATCGGCGGCGATGCCTTGCGGGTCTGGAACGGGTGGCGGCGCGGCCTGCGCCTGGGCCTGGCGGCGCGCACCCTCGTGGTTGACCGCGTGTTCAGCTTTCTGGGCCTGATCCTGCTATGCCTGCTGGCGCTGCCCGCGCTGACGGCGCGCGCGGATGACCCGCTGGTTGTCCGCGGAGTCCTGATGCTGGTGCTGGGCGGAGTGGGATGCCTGATGGTGCTGCTGGCGCTGCGATTGCTGCCCGAGCGCTGGCGGGTGGCGCGCCTGGTCGCGCCGGCTGTGGCGTTGTCGGTTTCGGCCTGGCGGGGGCTGGGCGACCGGGCGCGACTCGCGCCCGTGCTGGCGCTGATGCTGCTGCCGCATCTGATCGATATCACCGTGATCTGGCTGTATGCCCGCGCGCTCGGCGCCGAGGCCGCGTGGCCCGCCCTGGCCCTGGTGGTGCCGGCCGCCACCCTGACCGCCGCCGTGCCCGTTTCCGTGGCCGGCTGGGGCCTGCGCGAGGGCGCGATGGTGCTGGGCTTCACCGTCATCGGTCTGCCGGCTGACGTGGCCCTGGCGGCTTCGCTGCTGTACGGAGTCTCGGCGGTCGCGACAGGACTGATCGGCGCCGGCATCTGGTCCATCGGTGATCCCGACGGCCTGGGGACCCTGGCCCGCGCGCGCCGCGACCTGGCGCGCGCCCGCATGAAGGACCCTTCCTGACGGGCGGCGAGACCCTATTGCAGGCCTTGAGCGGCCTGCAGGCTGCGGGCGTTCAGCGACTGCGTCGTCGTCGGCTCCCGCGACGGCGCGGCCGCCCCATGCACGGGAATGGTCGGGCGTGCCGCAGCCAGGTTGGGCGCGGTTCCGGTCTCGACCACCGGCGTCGGAGCAGGCGGGATGGCCGGCTCCACCACACGCGCCGCCGTGGCGCGCACAGGCGCCGGGCGGGCGCCGGCCGTATCGGGCGCAAGCTGTTGCGGCAGCGGCCGGGCCTGTTCCCGGGCCTGAGGCTGAGGCTGAGGCTGCGCCTGCTGTTGAACCGCCGGCTGCGGCGCCTCGCTGGACGAGGTGTAAACCCGGTCCGGCGCCGGCCGATTGACCGCCGCCACCGCGCGATTCCCGAACTCGTAGTCGGGGGTCACCTCAGCGCCGGCACGCGCGTCGGCGACCGCCTCCGCCGGGTCCGGAATCCCGAGCGCATTCGACAGAGAGCCCATCACGGCCAGGATGCGATAGGCCGCGAACTCGACCACATATTGTGCGCTGACCAGGGCACTGCGAGCCAGGAACAGTTCATTCTCACTGTCCAGGAGATCCAGAAGGTCCCGCTGACCGATGAGGAATTCCTGACGATAGGTTTCCACCACCTCGGAGTTCGAAGCCACCTGCTCGCGCAGGATGCTGACGCGACTGCGCGCGGCCTGAAGCGCGTTCCACGAGACTCGGGTTTCGCGCGCGATGTTGCGCTCGACATTCATGGTCTGGGCGCGTTCCTCACCGATTCGATGGGCCAGTTCCGTTCGCCGCGCCGTATCAATGCCGCCGTTGAACAGGTTCCAGTTGAGCTGCAAAAGGGCGCTGGCGTCGTTGTTGATGCCAGCCACGGCGTCAACGTTATAGTTGCGGCTGTGCTGCAACACCAGTTCGATGGTCGGATAGTAGGCTGCCGCCGCCTCGCGGTGGAACGCCTTGGCCTCGTCGATCTGGGCGGCGCGGGCCCGCAGGGTGGGGCTGTTGTTGACGGCGAAGCTGACGGCCTCTTCCACCCGTCCCGGCAGGTAGCCGGCCAAAGAGGGCGCCGGCACCAGTCCCTCTGGCTCGGCCCCGACAATGGCGTCGAAGCGGGCCTCTGCGTCCATCCGGTCTTGTTCCGTGGTGACCACGGTGTCACGTGCCGCCGCCAGCCGGCTTTCTGTTTGCTGCAGGTCGCCGACACCCGATTCGCCACCTTCGACGCGCTGGCGCACCTGGGACAGAATGCTCTCGTGGACGGCGATGTTCTCACGCGCGATCCCGATGAGATCGCGATAGCGCAGCACGTCCAGGTACACCTCGGCGGTGTCAAGCGAGAGCGTTTCGGTACGTTCCTCGACCCGAATTGCCGCGCCGTCCAGGCGCGAGGCGCGCCGTTCGATCAGGGCTTCGCGCTCGAAGCCGTCGAACAGAAGCTGGGTCAGGCTGATGCGGGAATCGTAGCGCAACCAGGTCTCGCTGGGCTCGGTCGCCCGGGTGTGGGTCCATTCCGGGCCGACATCCGCCGACAGGTCGATGCGCGGATAGTAAAGGCCGCGGCCCTGCTTGAGTTCGAAAACCTGCGCGCGGCGGTTCTCCTTGGCCGCCTCCATGGCCGGATTGGTGGTCACGGTCATCATGGCCGCTTCCTGAAGGGACATCGAGAAGGCAGGCGCGCCCATTACGGTCAGCGCGCTGGTGGCCAGCAGCAGGGGCCTCAGAATCCGCATGTTTCCCTCCGTTTGGGGCGACCGCCACGGGTAAAAGGCACGGTGCCATGCGCCCTGCCCCACGCAGGACACACGACACGCTTCATCGACCTGCCCCCTCCCCCCGCCATTAGCGGAATGTGTAGTTCAGACTACAACATGTTGTCAATCAAGC
>CAYFTQ010000158.1:0-6315 GCA_964346035.1 uncultured Roseospira sp.
GGGAGGGATGGGTCAGGGTCGCCGTGGTCATGGGAGCGATGTCCTCTGCCGATGGGATGACGAAACCGATGGGATGACAAACGATGGTGGCGGATCCTAGTGGCCCGGCCTCGACATCGCAAGAGCGCGTCGCACCCGCTGCAGGTCCGCCGACGTGTTGATGTTGTCGAAGGGGTCCGCAGGCTCCGCCGGCCAGGTGGCGCGGGCGGCCCGCAGTCGCGCCACCCAGGCGCCGGCCCGGCGCAGGCCGTCCTCTCGCATGGCCCGTTCCAGCGCCGATGCAGACCCCGGCGCCACCGGCCATAGGCCGACCACGTTGTGAACCCGGCCGCCGGAAGCCGCCACCGCCGCGCGCGCCCCCGCCTCCCGGCGCGCGTGCTCCAGGCGGGCCAGAAGATCCCGTGGCGGCGCCGGAATGTCGGCGGACAAGCTGACCATCCAGGCCACGTCCGGGCGGTGTTCGCTCAACCAGGCCATGGCCGCGTGCAGGCCGGCCAGCGGGCCGGCGCCGGCGCCGTCGGCCTCGGTCACGGAATCCGGCAGCACCGGCGCGCCGAATACGGCAAAGCGGGCCGGGTCGCCGTTGGCACTGATCAGCAGCGGACCCGGCCACGGCGCCAGCCGCGCCAGGGCGAGAGCCAGCAGGGGCTGTCCATCGTCCGCCAACGGCAGCAATGCCTTGTCTGCGCCACCCAACCGCCGTCCCGCGCCACCGGCCAGGATCACCAACGCGACCGGGTCCGTGCTCATGGGGCGGACGCCTCGGTCGCGGGCGAAGGCAGGTCGGTGATCGTGGCCGCCTCGCCGCACAGCGGGCAGGCCGGATCGCGCGGGATGCGAACCTCGCGAAAGCCGCCGCCGCGCGCGTCATAGATCAGCAGACGCCCGGCCATGGAGGGTTCCTGGCCCAGAATCTCGCGCAGGGTCTCGGTCGCCTGAAGGGTGCCCATGACGCCGGCAACCGCCCCCAGGATGCCGGCTTCGCCGCATGACGGCGCCGCCTCCGGCGGCGGCGGTTCGGGAAAGACGCAACGGTAGCAAGGCCCGCCGGCGTGCGTCTTGTAGACCGATAGTTGACCGTCGAAGCGCAGTACGGCGGCCGAGACCAGCGTCTTGCCGGCGAGATGGCAGGCATCATTGACCAGGAAGCGGGTGGCGAAGTTGTCGCTGCCGTCGCAGACGATGTCATAGCCATCCAGCAGGCCGGGCAGCGTGGCGGCGCAAAGGCGCATGCGGTGACGGATCACCCGCACGTCGGGGTTCAGGCGCGCAACGGCGTCGGCGGCGCTGTCCACCTTGGGGCGCCCGACATCGGGCGTGCCGTGCAGGATCTGGCGTTGCAGGTTCGACAAATCCACGGTGTCGTCATCAACGATGCCCAGCGTGCCCACACCCGCCGCCGCCAGATACTGGATCAGGGGCGAGCCCAGGCCGCCGGCCCCGACCACCAGCACACGGGCCCGCAGCAGGGCGCCCTGGCCGGCGCCGCCGACCTCCGCCAATACGATATGGCGGGCATAGCGCCGGATCTGGTCCTCGCTGAAGTCGGGAACGGTCATGGACCTAGCCGCCGTCGCCGGGAGCAACCATGCCGTCTCCGGCGCCGTCGGCCGGGGGCAGCGACTCCAACTGGCGCTGTATGGCGGCGCGCGAGGGCTCGCCGTCCGGGATCCGTGCCAGCAACCGCCCCCACAGGTCACGGGCGCGGGCAATATCACCGCTGTCCGCCGCTTCCAGGCCGACGAAATACAGCGCCTTGGCGTTATCGGGGTCCTGCTCCAGCACGGTCCGGAACAGGGGGAAGACACGCTGCGGCGGGCGCGGATCACCCACGGCGCGCGCGGCCGCGATGAAGGTATCCGCCGCGTCCGTCAGAACGTCCGGGTCCTCCGGCGCCTGTTCCACGGCGCGGTTGGCGGCGGCGCGAGCGTCGTCCCAGCGGTCCATGACGACATAGGCGCGGGCCAGCCGCAGCCAGCCGTCCGGATCATCGGGGTTTTCCTCCAGGCGGGCGGCCAGACCGGAGACCATGCCCTCGATCATGGCCCGCTCGTCCTCCGAGAAGCCCTCGCCGGATGCACGGTTCGCATCGGCCTCGGCGCGCGTTTGCGCCCCGATGTCCGGTTCGGCATCGGTCCGTGCGCCGGGCGGAATGGCGGCCTCGCCGGCACCGGCGGGCGCCTCCACCCGCTCGACCGGGGCACCTGCGGCCAGATCCAGGGGATGCGCCGGCTTGATGCTGGCCGGCATGATGTTGTTTTCCTGCGCCACCATGGCCATGCTCTGCCGTAGCATGGGCATCCAGGGCGCGTCCTCGGCGGAGTCGGCGGACAGGTCGCGCCAGATGGCCAGCGCGCGCTCGGGCTCGCCGGACTGGGCGGCGTCCATGCCCAGATAAAAACGCGCGCGCGGCTCGTCCCGGTTGGCGCGCAGGGCGTCAAGAAACAGGTCGCGCACCCGGGGCGTGACCCGCCCCTGCTGGCTGAGCAGGAGCGATTCCCCCATCTCGGCCAGCAGCATCGGACGCTCGTCCGGCGCCACGCCCAGGCTGCGCGCCGATTGCAGGGCCTCGACGGCCTGGCCGTGCAACTCGGCGCGCCGATACAGCCGGCCCAGTTCCAGCCATGCCGCGGCATCGTCGGGGGTCTGTTCCACCACCAGGCGCATGGCCTGGACGGAATCGCGGATGTCCGCCGGCACCTGGGCCAGCCGGCTTTCGGTGGCGCGGGCGACCCGCTCGGCGTGAGGCAGACCCGGCAAGGTGGGAGAGCCGACCATCAGATACAGGGACACCGCGCCCACCGGCACAAGGCCCAGCACGGCGGCCAGCGTGGCCGTACCCCAGGTGCCCTGCAACCGGGCCCGCGCCAGCAGGCCCTTCACGCCGGCCCGCCCGGAGCGGGCCAGGGCCTCCCGCCCGGCCGGCGTGGCGGTCTCCTTGTCTTTGTCCTTCGCCTGGCGCCGCGCATCCTGTGCGTCCTGACCGGCTGCCGTCAGCATGCGCCGCTGAAGTTCCACGCGGGCGGCCTCGGCCTGATCGTCGGACAGCAGGCCGCGGGCGCGGTCGCGCTCGATCTCGTCAAGCTGGTCTCGATAGACGGTCAGGTCATAGGACAGCCGATCCACGCCGTCGGCGCCATCGGCGCGCAGCAGCGGCAACAGCAGCAGGACAATGACCAGCAGGGTGAACAGGGCGACAACAAGCCACAGCCAGATCATGCCGGGCCCTCCCGGCTGTCGTCGTCCCTGCCGCGTTCCTCCAGCAGGGCGCGAAGTCGGGCCTGCTCGGACGCGTCCAGCGGCACCGGGCTGGCCGGCTCGGCGGCTTTGCGGCGCGCGAACACGACGGCGAGCGCGACCCCAACCAACAGGATGACGGCCGGCCCGAACCACAGCACATAGGTGGTCGGCTTGAACGGGGGCTCCAGCAGGACATAGTCCCCATAGCGTTCCACCAGGTACTGCATGACCTCTTCGTTGCTCTCGCCGGCGCGGATGCGGTCGCGCACCAGGATTCGCATGTCGCGGGCCATCTCGGCGTTTGATTCGTCGATGCTCTCGTTCTGGCAGACAACGCAGCGCAGGTCCTTGCTGACATCGCGCGCGCGCTGTTCCAGGACGGGATCGTCCAGCATTTCGTCGGGCTCGACCGCCAGGACGGCGCCACCGGGCGCCAGCGCGATGGCGAGTGCGACCACGAGGGCCAGCGCCGAAGTGCGCGGACCCTTGCCCAGACCGGGGCGCGAGCGGGTAAAGAATATCATTCCTGGTCCTGCCTCAGGCTCTCGATCAGGGGTCGCAGGGTTTCGGCCCAGACGGCGTCCGTGATGGGGCCGACGTACTTGTAGCGAATGACCCCGTCGGCATCGATCACGAAGGTTTCGGGCGCGCCGGAGACGCCGAACTCGATGGCAATGCGGTTGGTGGTGTCATAGCCGATGCGGTCGTACACGTCGCCGTGGCGCGCCAGCCAGCGCAGAGTGTCGTCCGGCTTGTCCTTGAAGGCGATGCCGTGGATGTCCACCACGCCGGTCTTCCGGATCCGCTCCAGCACGGGATGCTCCTGAAGACAGGCGACGCACCACGAGCCGAAGAAGTTGAGCAGCACGACGTCCTCGCCCAGATCCTCCGGCCCGGTCAGGGGCTGCTGGCGCCCTGGCAGACCGGGCAGTTCAAACGGCGGCACCGGCTGGTCAAGCAGCACGGACGGCAGGGCGGTCGGGTCGCGCTGCAAACCCACGACGAAAAAACCGATCAGAACGGCAACAACCAGCAGCGGAATGAAAAAGGCAAGCTTGCGGATCATGGAATGGCTTTCCCTCTTACGATGACCGCGCGGAGGCGCCGGCGGCGCCGACCATGCCCGAGGGCGCCCCGCCCAGGCGACCCCGCGCGCGCGTCGGCGCGCCGATGCGGTGGCGCCGGTCGGACAGCGAGACAAGGCCACCCAACCCCATCATGAGCGCGCCGTACCACAGGAACGGCACGAAGGGTTCGTAGTAAAACCGGGTCACGAACGCGCCTGCTCCCTGCTCCGGCGACGGATCGCCAATGACGGCGTAATAGTCATGCAGCCAGTCGGTATGAATGGCGGCCTCCGTGGTGTCCATGGTCCGGGTGTTGTAGAGCCGCTTCTCCGGATCCAGGCGGGCCAAGACGCGACCATCGCCGTCCATCAGCACCAGGTGGCCCTGAATGGCGTCATAGTTCGGGCCGTCGACGCGCTCCGCACCCTCGAACAGATAGGTCTTGCCGGCGATTTCCAGCGTCTCGCCGGGCGCCATGACCTGGATGGATTCGGCCTTCCACGCCGTGTTCCCGACCACGCCGATGACCAGAACAGCGGTGCCGGCGTGCGCCAGGCTCATGCCATAGGCGGCGCGCGGCAGGCCGGCGGCGCGACGCAGACTGGCGCCGAGGGAGGCGCGGAACAAATGCACCCGCTCGGCCCATTCGACCACGGTCGCCAACAGCAGCCAGGCCGCCAGTCCCATGCCTAGGGCAGCGCCCACGTCCACCACCGCGCCACCGGCGGCGACATAGGTCCCGGCGAACACCACGGCGGCACCGAGCAGCGCCACCCACAGCCGCCGGGCGGCGCCCAGGGCGTCGCCACGCTTCCAGGCCAGCATGGGACCCAGCGCCATGACGATGATCATGGGAATCATCAGGGGCACGAACACCGCATTGAAGAAGGGCGGCCCGACCGAGACCTTGCCCAACTCCAGCGCGTCGGCGAACAGCGGATAGAGCGTGCCCAGCAGCACCGTGGCCGAGGCCGTGCTGAGCAGCACGTTGTTGAGCAGCAGGGTCCCTTCGCGCGAGACCGGCGCGAACACCCCGCCCCCCTTCATCTGCGGCGCCCGCCAGGCGTACAGCGACAGCGACCCGACCACGGTGATCGCCAGCAGCAGCAGGATGAACACGCCGCGCGTGGGATCGGTGGCAAAGGCATGCACCGAGGTGATGACCCCGGAGCGGACCAGGAACGTCCCCAGCAGCGACAGCGAGAAGGTGACGATGGCCAGCAGGATGGTCCAGCTCTTCAGGGTGTCGCGCTTTTCCACCACGATGGCCGAATGCAACAAGGCGGTGCCCGACAGCCAGGGAATGAACGAGGCGTTCTCGACCGGGTCCCAGTACCACCAGCCGCCCCAGCCCAGTTCGTAATACGCCCACCAACTTCCCAGCGCGATGCCCAGGGTCAGGAACACCCAGGCCAGCAGCGTCCAGGGCCGCACCCAACGCGCCCAGGCGGCATCGACGCGACCCTCGATCAGGGCCGCGATGGCAAACGAAAAAGCCATCGAGAAGCCGACATAGCCCAGGTACAGCATGGGCGGATGAAAGGCGAGGCCCGGGTCCTGCAACAGCGGGTTCAGGCCGTTGCCGTTCAGCGGCGCCGGATCGACGCGCTCGAACGGGTTCGAGGTGAACAGAATGAACAGCAGAAAGCCGGTCGTGATCATGGCTTGCACGGCCAACGCCCGCGCGCGCAGGGGCGGCGGCAGGTTGCGCCCGAACACGGCCACGGCGGCGCTGAAGATGGCCAGGATCAGGATCCACAGCAGCAACGAGCCCTCGTGGTTCCCCCAGACGCCCGAGATCTTGTAGAGCAGCGGCTTGTCCGTGTGCGAGTTCTGAAGCACGTTGATGACCGAAAAATCGGACACAACGAAACTGTGGGTCAGCGCGGCGAAGGACACGCCGATCGTCAGCAGCAGCGCCAATGACGCCGGCCGGGCCACTTCCATCATCGCAAGGTTGTCACGGTGGGCGCCCACCAAGGGAACGACCGACTGCACCAGCGCAACG
>CAYFTQ010000159.1:0-6291 GCA_964346035.1 uncultured Roseospira sp.
GGCCGAGCCGGCAAAAGCGACGCCGGCGATCAGGGCCGTCGTGCCGTAAAGGACCGTTTTCATCTCATCTCCTCTCGTTGTCACGGGGCCAAACCCCGAGTGGTCTGCCGCAAGGCACCGTGGGCGCCCGATGTGTGGCCGGAACCCACGTGTTCCGCCCTTTCGCTGCTGCGCCGCATGGAAGACGGGTCCCAAAAACGGCCGCAGCATGGCGAACGTGTTCATGTCTCTCCACGGACCGGGATAGTGCCGGCGCTTGCGAGGCGCTCGCAAGTGATAAAGACCCGTTTTTCGGTATTTCGGGAACGAATAGGTTATACTTGTATCGAATATTGGGAGAGCGAGTCGTGTATGGGTCGCTTAGTGACCCCACGCTGAGGTCGGTTAAATTTCAAATAGTTATAACTATTCCATTGTGAGTCGACTTTGGCCGGTGCGTTCAAGAGCCGGCGACAGTCCCGCCAGGTCGGCGCGCGCGCCCGGGGCCTCCGCGTGCGCCACCACCACCGAGCGGGCGGCCCGGTCGAGGTGTATTTCTGCGAGGGGTTCATTGGCGACGTGGAAAGCGAGAGCCCCTTTTTCAGGGCGCCGGGGTGCGGGTTCGACGTTGTCCCACACAAGTGCTATTGCGAATTAATCGCAACAGGAATACCGTCATCACGTCAAGGGATGTGGCGTCGGGGGCGTCGTCACGTCCTTCCGCGTAACCTACCCTCCACCTACGGCGACCGGGTCACGGGACCCTCGATCCGGTCGCCGGTTTTTCCCGCAGCAGCGCCCCCGGTGCCCATCCACCCGAGATCCGAATCAGGAGTCCATGGCCGATGACCGCCCCCTCGCCATCGCCTGACCGTCCCTCAAACGTGACAGTTCACCCGGCCGTCGGCCTGCACAAGCACGCCGCCCGCCTGCGGCCCCCGACGCCGGCCCCGACGCTGGCCAAGACGCGGGCCACGGACCCCAAGGCAGAGGCCATGGTGCGCCAGCGTGAAAACACCCGAGCCAAGAACGCCATGGTCGCTTCGCTCGGGGCTCTGATCTTCACCGGTTATCTGTGTGCCCGCGGCAGCCGGCGCGATACCGGGGCCGCGCGTCTGGCCCACATCGCCGCCGGAGTCGCCCCGCTGGGCGCGTCGGACTGGCACACGACGCTTTATGGACCTCGCGCCGGCGGACGTACCGGCGGAAGAGGTGGTCGGTCATGAGCATGCGGCCGACGACCCGCCTGGTCCGGATGCTCTGGCGAACGCTCGGCCTGGCAGCCCTGGGCTGCGGCGCGGCCGGAATCGTCCTGCCACTGGTCCCGACCACGCCCTTTGTGCTGTTGGCGATGTGGTGTTTCGAGCGCGGCTCGCCCGCGTGGCGGGCCTGGCTCACGGCGCATCCCCGGTTCGGTCCCCTGATCGAACGCTGGCGGAGCCACGGTGTGATCGATCGAACGACCAAACGGCTTGCGTTGGCCGTCATGGGCGCCGCGCTGGTCGGGTCCGCCGCCTTCGGGGTGCCGATCTGGGTTCTGCTGGTCCAGGCGGTCGTGATGACCGGCGTCGCGGCCTTCCTTCTGACCCGGCCGGAAACGCCGCCGGTTGCCTCCTGAGAGCGCGTCCGCAAAGTTTCGAAACCCGCACTATGGTGTGGCTGCTATCCGGAACGACGTGCCCTATGCTGTGTCCCGAACGGCTTTGCGGACAGACACTGAGGGGCGAGACGCCCCGGCTGAACCGGTTACTCGCGGAGACCCGTCATGGATACCACCATCGTTCCTTTTGCCCGCGAACCAGGCGAACCGGGACGCCATGCCCTCGTCTTATTGGACGCTGCCCGGACTTGGCGCCGGCCTTCCGGCCGCAATGCCCCGTTTCCCGACACGATCGTCCGGCGGATGGGCGCGGCCGGCCTGTTGAACGCCCTGGCGCCACTGGACGTGCTGATGCTGGTGCTTGCCGCCCACGCGCGGGAGCCCCTGGACCTTGGTCGGTCAGAGGACACGCCCTATCCGGCGCCGGACGCGCGCCTGCTGGCCTGGGTGCTGGACGAGGCCCTGGCCGGAGAGGTCAGCGAGGACGCGGTCGATCGCCTGGCGTTGCGGGTTGATATGGGGGCGCGGGCGCTTGTTCGCGCCACGGTGTGCCGACTTGCCCGGGCCGCGCGGCCGCGCGTTGAGCGCGGTATCTGGCCGGGGTCCGGACTCCGGCACGTTCCGGACCTTGATCCGGCTGACGATTCGGCTGATGATCCGGGTCTGGGCCCGGCGCTGGCGCCCGCGAGCCTCCTCGCGGCGGAGTGACGGCGCGGAGTGACGGCCCCCCCTGACCGAGCGGGCGGGCGGGGCACAGGTTGTCCGCATCCCCGCGCCGAGGCCAGATCACGCCGCTCCGGTTGGTTTCGAACGGCCTTGGTCCCCACTCGGCAGGATCAAGGCCGTGCGCGATTTGGCGGCGCCCGCCCCGATGTCTTCAATCTGGCGTCGCGACAACACGCCCGGGGCCGTTATGGCTCGGCGCCAGGGTCAGCTTTTGCGCCGGGCAGCTTCTCACAATCCACCACCCGGGACCGGCACAGCCAATATTGCGTGCCTGAATGCCACCCAGCGGCCTTAACTCACGTCGCTACCGGCGCCACGCGAATGCGCTGGCCCCTGGATTGTATACATTCTTTTTGTTGCCATATTGGTCGCGGTCGTTGCCAGATAATCCGGCTTTTCAGTGGCGCTGTGCGGCCCTCGTGCATCGACCCGAACGAACGCGTCCGCCTGAGTTCGGAACGTTGATGCAGAAAAAATGGTCTCGTGCGCTGACAGATGGCTCCCTTGTGTCTGTCGGTGCTCTAGGGGTGGCGGCGCCGATGGCGCAAACCATCAATTAATGTGCGGTCATTTGTCCACGCCTTAAGCTTGTATAATCGGCGTGTACGGGCTAGCCTGCGTTCCGGGTGGATAAAAGTTCAGCGGCGCAACGATGCCCCGAGCGTGCTGTCGGGCAGCGTTGGTGTCCCACGGTTCTTGTTTCTGCCTGCCCCGGCATGGTTCGACGGAGGGGAAGTCAAGATCAAGATGCGCGTCAAAACCACGTTCCGACATCGCGTTGTCCTTCGGCTGACAGGCGTCGTCCTGGCTGCTGGTCTTTTGTCTGCGTGCGCGGTTCGAACCGATCCGCTGACGCTGGAGGAGCATGTCTCCGGCGCGCGCAGCGATCTGGCGGCGATGTTCGCGTCCGGCCCGCCGCCCTCCAAACCCATCGGGCTGTACGAGGCCATGGCGCGCGCCATCCGCGACAACCTGGACGGCCGCCTGCGGGCGATGGAACACGCGCTGGCGCAGGATCAGGCGGATGTTGCGGCGTTTGCCCTTTTGCCACGCGTTGATGCCCGGGCGGGACTCGATTCGCGCTCCAACACCGATGCGTCGTCGAGCCGGTCCATTGATTCGGGGGAGGAATCGCTGGAGGCCTCGACGTCAAGCGACCGCACGCGCTGGTCCGGCGACGTCGGCATGGTTTGGAACGTGCTTGATTTCGGTGTGTCGTACTACACGGCCCGGCAGGGCTCCGACCGCGCCAAGATCGCTCAGGAGCGCCGTCGCAAGGTTCTTCATGACATCATCCAGGATGTGCGCTCGGCCTACTGGCGGGCGGTGGCGGCCGAGCGCCTTCTGGATCGCATCGATCCCCTGATGGGCCGGGTCGAGCGCGCGCTGGGTGATTCGCAGCGCATCGAGCGGCTTCGCCTCCGGTCCCCGGTCGAGGCGCTGGAATACCAGCGCACCCTGTTGGATACGCTGCGCCGCCTGAACCAGTTGCGGCGGGACCTGACGCTGTCCAAGACCGAACTGGCGGCGCTGATGGACCTGCCGCCGCGGCAGGACTTCACGGTGGCGGTGCCGGACATCGACGCGCTGGAGCCGATCCGGGTGGATCTGACACCGGACGAGATCGAGGTGATGGCCCTGACCTGGCGGCCGGAGTTGCGCGAGGAACGCTATCAGGGCCGGATCAGCCGCATCGAGACGCGCAAGGCGCTGCTGCGCATGCTGCCGGGGATCGAGTTCGACACGGCGCTGAACTTCGACACCAACTCGTTTCTGGTCAACCATACCTGGGCCGGGTACGGCGCCCGCGTGACGTGGAACCTGCTCAACCTGATCCGGGGTCCGGCGGCCATCGACGCGGCCGAGGCCGAGGAAGCGGTGGCCGAGGCGCGCCGCCTGGCGGTGTCGATGGCGGTGCTGGTTCAGGGCCATGTGTCCTGGATCAACTACCGCAACGCGCTCAAGGATTTCGAGACGGCGCAGGCATTGCGCGATGTGGACGCGCGCTTGCGCGATCAGTTCGCCGCGCGCGGGCGGGCGGCGGCGACCGGCGACCTGCCGGTGATCCAGGGCGAACTGGCGCTGCTGCTGTCGGACCTGCGGCGTGACCTGGCCTATGCCGAGGTCAACAACGCCGCCGGCGCGATCCTGCTGTCGATCGGGGCGGACCCGTTGCCGGCGACGGTGCCGGACGGCTCTCTGGAAACGCTGGCGGCGGCGATCCGCGAGACAGAGGCCGCCTGGCGCCGGGGCGAATTCCAACCACCCGAGGTGGCGCCGGACCAAGGCTCCGAGGCGCCCGGGGCGGCTGCGGAGAGCGTATCGCGGCGACCGCCAGGGCCGGAGGCGACGGGTTCGGGGTCGGCGCCAACGGGCACGGTGGCCTTGCCGACTGGTGGGCTGGTCCGGCGCTTGATCGAAGCACCGAACGAACACGGCTGACGTCGCGCGAGGGGGGACGCGGCGCGCGCAGACAGAGGGAGACAGGCCATGGGACGGATCGGACGGCGCCGGACGGTGGCGGCGCGTGAGGCCAACCTGTCGCGCGAGGCGCCGGTGTTCGCGCTGGTGCTGGAGCCGCGCTACATGTTCGACGCCACCGTCGTCTCGACCACCACCGAGGTGGCCGATACGGTCGAGCCCGCCGACAAGCCGGCGCCGGACCCCGAGCCGGCGCCCGATGCCGGTCCGGACACGGACACCCCCGACGGCACCGAGGATGGCGGCGACGGAACGCCCGCCGATCCCGACCGCGCGGTCGAGGAGGCGCTGTCAACCTGGACCCCGCCGGCCACCGAGACCCGGACCGAGAGCCCGGCCGTCAAGGAGGTGGTGTTCATCGACACCAGCGTGTCCGATCATCAGACCCTGGTTGACGGCGCGCGCGACGGGGCGGAGGTCGTGCTTCTGTCCGCCGACACCCCGGCCCTGCGGCAGATCGCCGATCATCTGGCCGACCGCGACGACCTGGACGCCGTGCATATCGTCGCGCACGGGGACATTGGTTCACTGGACTTCGGGTCCGGCACCATTGATGCCGACGCCCTGGCGGACCACGCGGACGCCCTGGCCACCATCGGCGATGCCCTGTCCGAAACCGGCGATCTTCTTCTGTACGGCTGTTACGTGGGCGCCGACGGAGAGGGCCAGGCCTTCCTGAATGCGCTGGCCGAGGCGACGGGCGCGGATGTCGCCGCCTCCGACGATCCCACCGGCGCCGCCGATCTGGGCGGCGACTGGGACCTGGAGGTGGCCACAGGATCGATCGAGCAGACCCAGCCCTTCGACGGTACCTCTCTCGACGCCTTCGATGCGGTCCTGGCCACCACGACGGTGGACTTCAACACGGCCAACGGAACCGCTCTGGGCGCCACGATTTCCGATGGCCAGCATGGATCGAATGATGTTCCCGGCAAGACCATCAACTTCTTCACGGCGGACGCGGGCGGCACGGCTGATGGCACGGTCCTGTATTACTACACCACGCCCTTGAACGGCGGCGTCTCCGGTGACGCCACCAATGGCGATGACATGTTTGTCATTGCGGACAGCGGCGGCAACCCGTTCTCCTTTGAAGGCGTAGAGATAACGGAGTACCTGGGCGGCGCTTATAACATCAAGATCGAAGGATTCCGAAGCGGCGCTTCTACCGGATCCGTCGTTGTCCAGGTGGGCGTCGATTTCATCGAGAATTTCGATACCACAACTTTGACGCCCGGAATATTCAGCGATGTTGACAGAGTACAGATCTCCAACAGCGACGTCGGCACTCTGTACCTCACTTACGATAAATTTGTCATTGCCGATGTCCCGAATGACCCGCCCACCGTCGATCTCGACGGCGACAATAGCGCCGGGGCCGGCGGCAACAACCATCAGGCGACCTTCCTGGAAGGCGGCGGCGGCGTCGCGATTGCCGACAGCGACTCGGTGATCAACGACGTCAACGGCGATGCCATCACCACCGTCACGGTCACCCTGACCAA
>CAYFTQ010000160.1:0-6263 GCA_964346035.1 uncultured Roseospira sp.
CGGATGTCAATGCGAGCCAGCCTCGAACGGCCTAAGGTTGCGCCATCACGCATGTTCCTGTGCCTGAGAGGAGAGCATCATGCCCCGAAGCCTCACGGGGTGGCGTCCGGGCCTGTTGCTGCTGGCCTGGACCGTGTCGGTTCCGTTCGGCCTCCATGCCGACGAGATCGGATACGATCCCCCGACCGCCGACCACACCAAGTTCGAGAGCCTGCAGCGCGATTTCGAGAGCGGGCCGGAGGTCACGCGCGCCTGCCTCGCGTGCCACACCGAGGCCGGCCGGCAGGCGCGCGGCACCATCCACTGGACCTGGAACACCGCGCATCCGCGCACGGGCCAGCGGCTGGGCAAGCGGCACGTCGTCAACAGCTTCTGCAACAACATCACCACCAACCAGGCGCGCTGCACAAGCTGCCATACGGGCTATGGCTGGGAGGACTCCAGCTTCGACTTCACCGACGACAGCCGGGTCGACTGCCTCGTCTGTCATGATACGACCGGCACCTACGTCAAGGCGCCGACCGAGGCCGGGCGCCCCCTGACCGAGACGGTGACCGTCCACGGCCGCACCCTCGCCCCGCCCGATCTGGGCCATGTCGCGCGGCATGTCGGCCCGACCAGTCGCCAGAGTTGCGGCAGTTGCCATTTCCACGGCGGCGGCGGCAACGGCTCCAAGCACGGCGACCTGGACGATTCCCTGGTGGACCCGCCGCATACGCTCGATGTCCACATGAGCCCCGACGGCGCCAACCTGACCTGCTCGGACTGTCACGTCGAGACCGGCCACCGGATCGCCGGCAGTCGCTATCAGGTGACGGCGCGCGATACGGTCGGCACCGGCTCGCCCGGGCAGCGCCGGCCGGTGGCGACATGCGAGTCCTGTCATGGCCTCGCGCCGCACGAGGGGTCCGGGCACACCGCCCTGAAGCTGAACGATCACGTCGACCGCATCGCCTGCCAGACCTGTCACGTCCCGACCATGGCGCGCGGCGGCGTGGCCACCAAGACGTGGTGGGACTGGTCCGCAGCCGGTCGTCTGGACGAGGACGGCAACCGAATCGAGCATCACGACGCCGACGGCAACCTGACCTACTGGACACCGTGGGGCGAGATCCGCTGGGGCGAGGACCTGGTGCCCACCTATGCGTGGTTCGACGGCACCATGCGCTATACCCTGCCGTCGCAGACCATCGATCCGTCCGGCGTGGTGCCCATCAATCACTTCCGGGGCCGCTACGGTGATCCGGACTCGCGCATCTGGCCGTTCAAGATGATGCGCGGCAAGCAGCCCTATGACCCGGTGCATGACCGGCTGGTATACATGCAACTGTTCGGGGACACCGAAGAGGCCTACTGGGAGGGTCTGGAGTGGCAGCCGGCCATCTCCAGCGCCATGCAGGCGGCCGGCCTGGACTTCAGCGGCGAGGTCGCGTTCACGGAAACCCGCATGGCCTGGCCCATCACCCATATGGTGGCCCCGGCCGGGGACGCGCTGGCCTGCGAGGCGTGCCATGCCCGCGACGGCCGGCTGGCGGACCTGAGCGGGTTCTACATGCCGGGCCGCGACCGCTCGGCGATACTGGACCGCTGGGGCGCGATCGCCCTCCTTGGGACTCTGGGCGGCGTTCTGCTGCACGCCTCCTTGCGCCTTGTGTTCGCCTGGCGCCGACGCAGGAGGGCCGCACCATGACCAACCGCACGCGCGAGATCGTGATGTTCGGCGTCTTTGAGCGGCTGTGGCACTGGACGCAGGCGACGCTGATCATCCTGCTGCTGATCACCGGCTTCGAGGTCCACGGCAGCTACAGCCTGATCGGGTTCGGGCCGGCGGCAAACCTTCACGTCTACTGCGCCATCGCTCTGATCGTGGTGTGGGTGTTCGCCATCTTCTGGCATGTGGCCACGGGGGAATGGCGCCAGTACGTGCCGACGACGCGGCGCCTGGCGGCGGTGGTCCGGTTCTACGCCGTCGGCATCTTCCGGGGCGAGAGCCACCCCTTCAAGCCACGCCCGAAGCGCAAGCACAACCCCCTGCAGGCCCTGGCCTATCTGGCGTTCAACGCCATCATATCGCCGGTCATCTGGGCCTCGGGCCTGATCTATCTGGCCGCCGACCTGTGGGACGAGTGGGTGCCGGTCTCGCTGACCCCGGTGGCCCTGATCCATACGGCGGCGGCCTTTGCCGTCGCGGTGTTCCTGGTGGCGCACGTCTACATGATCACCACCGGCCGCACCCCGACCCAGCACCTGAAGGCCATGATCACGGGCCGGGAGACCGTCGCGGTGGAGGATGAGAGCGAGCACCACGAGCAGGATCAGAGTGCCAAGTCGCCACCGTGATCAAGCCAGGGATCATCTTGGCGACGCAGTTGCCACAAGCCGAAATCCATGATCTTTGGTCGCCAGGCTGTCCGGCGTTTCCGGTTTCCGGCTTATTCAATTGGCTCCGGTAACGGCACGATCCGGGGTGACGGAGCGATATCCAGACACAATATGCGGGGAGCGCCGGAGCCACGTGAATCAGCCTTTCATTCTGATCGCCCTTCTGGAGACGCCGCACGGCGCCCGAGGCAGCTTCAGCCTTGTGCCAGAAGACCCGAGACTCTCCGAGTCCGATCAGCATCACCCCTGCTTCCGGTCCACATGGTCGCCGCTTGTCATGGATCTGTGACTGACTTGGCGCCTGGACCCGTGCTTTGGTGGAACGAAAGACCCCGCGCCGAGCCCAGGCGGGGCGCCTCTTGTTCGGACCCACCTCATGTCCGCTCCCTCTGGCCCAATGCGCCCAACCACCTCCGGCGACCCGATCCAGGCCCGTGATCACGACGTGTTGGCCGCCCTGCTGATCGACGCCATCGAAAACATGGCCGAAGCCTTCGTGCTGTGGGATGCTCATGATCGGCTTGTCCTGTGCAACGAGCGCTATGCTCAGCGGTTCGCCGACCCGGCGCAGGTCCGGCCCGGCATCCGCTTTTGCGACCTGGTGGACATGAACATCCGGGCCGGCTCGGTCAAACAGCTTGACGGCATCGCCGACGCCGACCGGCACCCCGACCTGTACCGCCAGCACCGGATGCGCCTGCACCGGGACGGCGATGCCACCGGCGAGGTTCTGAGCCATGACGGACGCTGGTACCAGTTCCGGGAGCGCCGGACGCGCTCCGGCGGCGTGGTCGGCCTGTATGCGGACATCACCGACCGCAAGCACGCCGAGGCGCGCGCCCGCGACGCCCAGTGCGCCGCCGAGCAGGCCAATCTGGCGAAATCCCGGTTCCTGGCGGCCGCCAGTCACGACCTGCGCCAACCGCTCCATGCCATGGGCATCTTTCTGTCGGTGCTGGAACATCGGTTGACCGATCCGGCGGCGCTTGAGGTGCTGACGGACCTGCAGGAATGTGCCCTGGCCCTGGGCGGCCTGTTCGATTCCCTGCTCGACATCTCCAAGCTGGACGCCGGCGTGCTGCAACCCGATCCCCGCCCGGTGGACCTGGGGCCGCTCTTGGCCGCCGTCCGGCGCGAATACGGGCCGCTGGCCGAGCGGCGCGGGTTGCGGTTCAGGGTGGTGCCAACCCGGCTGAGGGTTCAGACGGACCCGGCGATGCTGGGGCGCATCCTGCGCAATTTCTGCTCCAACGCGGTGAAATACACGCGCGAGGGCGGGGTCGTGGTCGGCGTGCGACGCCAAGGGGCCGACATCCGGATCGATGTGGCCGACACCGGCATCGGTTTTCCGCCCGAACGGATCGACGATGTGTTCCAGGAGTTCCACCGTCTGCCGGACCCGGACCCGGATCCGGACCAGGGCCAACAGGGGTTGGGACTGGGCTTGGCCATCGCCTCGCGGCTGGCCGAAACCCTCGCCGCCGACGATACCCCGGCAATCGTGCTGACCCATGTTCCCCTGGGTGGGGGCTCGATGGCCGGCAACTACTATTTCGACGCCAACCCGCACATGGCGACCTATCCCGAGCATGCGGATATCCGCCGGGTGATCGAGAACAGCCGTCGGGTCGCCCTGTGCCTTGCCGGCCACGTCCACTGGAACAGCGTCCAGACCGTCGATGCCGTTCCCTACCTGACCGTGCAATCCCTGACCGAGAGCTTCACCACACCGGGCCAGGCCTGCGGGGCCTGGGCCGACCTGGACATCCGCGCCGACCGGGTGAGCCTGCGCGTGGCCGGGCTGGATTCCCTGGACATGACGATACCGCTCAGGGCGCCCGTGACCCGCTGGACGCCCCGGATGTCCCCCATGCCCCGGTCCCGGGACCGACGTGGCCGAACCGATGCGCCTCTGGACCTGAATGGTGTGGCCGGGCTGATTCTCGACCTCGATGGCGTGCTGTATCGCGGCGCGGAGGCAATCCCCGACGCCCCGGCCTTTCTGGACGCCCTGACGGCGCGGGGCCTGCCGTACGTGCTGCTGACCAACAACGCGCGCGCCACCGCGATGACCGCCGCGATCAAACTCAAGGACCTTGGCATGCCGGTTCCCGCCGACCGGATCGTCACGGCCGGCTGGGCCACCTGTCGCGGCCTAGGCGCGCGCGGACGGCATCGGGTGCGGGTGTTCGGACCCGCGACCCTGCACGCGGAGGCTCGGGCCGCCGGCCTGGACATTGATCCCGGTGCGCAAACCCCCGACGCGGTGCTGGTGGGCTACGACCCTGCATTGCGGGCGGGCGATCTGGCCGAGGCGGCCCATCTGGTTCGCGCCGGAGCGGCGCTGGTGGCCACCAATCCGGACGCCACCATTCCAGGCGTGGACGGGTTGGACCCGGAGTGCGGCGCGCTGGTCGCCTTCCTGGAGACCGCCACCGGCCGGCGCGCGGAAATCGGCGGCAAACCGTCGCGTGATATCGTCCACCGCGCCCTGGAACGGCTGGGCCTGCCGGCACCCGGCGTGCTGATGGTCGGTGACACGCTCGAAACCGACATCGCCGGAGCGGTGGCGGCGGGCCTGCGCTCGGTTCTGGTCACGACGGGCAACAACGCCCCTCTTGACGAGATCGACGGGGCTCCGATGCCCGCTCCAACAGCCCACGTGGCCTCGCTGACCGACCTGCTTGATCGGCTTGGCCCGCCAACGGAAAGGGTCGCGGGATGACCCAGGCGCTGCTTGATGTTCGCGATCTCTGGGTCGGCTTTCCGTCGGAGGCCGGCACGATCCACGGCACGCGGGGCGTGTCCCTGTCGGTGGACACGGGTGAAACCCTGGCCCTGGTGGGCGAGAGCGGCTCCGGCAAATCGGTCACGGCGCTGGCCGTCCTGGGGCTGGTCGAGCACGGCGGCGGGCACATCGAGCGCGGCACGCTGCTGTTCCGGCGCCGTGACGGCACCACGGAGGATCTGGCGGCGGCGCCGTCGCGCACGCGCCGCGCCATTCGGGGCAACGAGATCGCCATGGTCTTTCAAGAGCCCATGACCTCGCTGAACCCGGTGCTTCAGATCGGCGAGCAGATCGCCGAGGCGGTTCGCCTGCACCAGGGGCTGGGACACCGCGCCGCTCGGAGCGTCGCCGAGGAGACCCTGGCGCGGGTCGGCATCCCGGAGCCCCGCAAGCGCCTCTCCTCGTATCCGCACCAACTCTCCGGCGGCATGCGCCAGCGGGTGATGATTGCCATGGCGCTGTCGTGCCGGCCCTCGCTCATGATCATGGACGAGCCGACCACCGCGCTGGATGTCACCATCCAGGCGCAGATCCTGGACCTGGTGCGCGATCTTCAGTCAGAGATCGGCATGGCGGTGCTGTTCATCACCCATGACCTGAGCGTGGTGGCGGAGGTGGCCGACCGCGTGGTGGTCATGTATGCCGGGCAGGCGGTCGAGGAAGCCGCCGTCGAGGACCTGTACACGCACCCCCGGCACCCGTATACGGCGGCCCTGCTGCGCTCCATCCCCCGACTGGACCGGCGGGCGGACGGCGGGCGCGCGCCCCTGGCCGCCATTCCCGGCGTGGTGCCCCATCCCCTGGCCATGCCGCCCGGCTGCTCCTTTGCGCCGCGCTGCGACGGTGCGGTTCCCGATCCCTGCGAACGCACCCGGCCGCGCGCCGAGCCCGTCAATGGCTCGACCGGCCACACGGCACGCTGTTTCCGGTGGCGCGATGGTGTGGCGGGAACCACGGCGCAAGCCCGACTGGGGGCGGCGGAATGACGGCGACGGAACGCCTGGGGACCCCATTTCTGGACGCCCAGGGCGTGCGCACTTGGTTCCCCGTGCGCGGAACCTTGCGGCCGCGCGGTCTCGTCAAGGCCGTGGAC
>CAYFTQ010000161.1:0-6252 GCA_964346035.1 uncultured Roseospira sp.
GGTGAGCTGCAACGCCATCAGGAAGTCCGAGGCCTGACGCACGCCGCGCGCCAGGCCGTTTTCCATCGGCACGATGGTCGGCTTGCCGGCGCCCATGCACAGGGCGACGTGATCGAAGCCCAGCGCATAGGCATCCTCGGGCGGCAGGGTGCTGCCATAGCGTACGCCGCCGATCATGGCGAACTCGGCCCGGCGTTCCAGCAACAGGCGGATCACGGTCAGGAAGTTCTTGTCCCAGCGCACCGTGATGCCATATTCGGCCACCCCGCCGAAACCGCCCATGACGCGGCCCTCCAGGGGTTCGCGCAGGGCCTCGATGTCGCGCACCGGCGCGAACGGAACCCGGTTGCCCAGGTGATCGACGCCCGAAAGGGCCGGGTCCAGGGGCTCGATCTTCAGGCCGTCGATCCCCACGACGTCATGGCCGTCGTTCATCAGATGATGGGCCAGCGAATAGCCCGCCGGCCCCAGCCCGACCACCAGAACCCGCTTGCCGGTATCCGGGCGCGGTAGCGGGCGGCGGATGTTGAGCGGATTCCAGCGCGTCAACAGGCTGTAGACCTCGAACCCCCAGGGCAGGGCCAGCACGTCCTTGAGAACGCGGGTCTCCGCCTGCGGGATGTTGACCGGGTCACGCTTCTGCTTTTGATAGATGCAGGCCACCATGCAGTCATTGCAGATGCGGTGGCCGGTGCCGGCGCACAGCGGATTGTCGATCGCGACGATGGCCAGGGCGGCGACGAACAGGCCGGTCGCCTTGGCCTCGTTCATTTCGCTGATCTTCTCTTCCAGCGGGCAGCCCAGCATTTCGCGGCCGAGGTCGTTGACCATGGGTCCACCGGTCTTGCGGTCGTTCAGGCCGGTGGCGCAACTGTCGTTGCCCTGGTGGTGGCAGAAGATGCAGTAGTGGGCTTCGTCCAGGCCCTTGATCAGGTCGGCGCCCTGGTCGGTCAGGGCGAACCCCTCGCGCCGGCGCAGGTGGTGGGCCGGCAGACGCGCGCGCGGCAAAGCGCCGGCATCGTCGGCCGCCAGCGGAATCAGCGCCATCGGGTCGTTCTTCTTCGGCTGGCGGAACAGCACGCCATCGGCGAAGCGCGCGCGGCCCTCGGCGGTCAGGCCGGCCCAGGCGGCGAAGCGCCGCGCGACCTCCAGGGGCTCCGCATTGGCGGCCTCGTCGTCCATCCAGGCCATGACCCGTTCGGCGAACAGGGCTTCCGTGACAGGCCCGCCCAGATGCGCGGCCAGCGCCGTTTCCAACGCCGCGCCGTCAAATCCGGCGGCCTCGTCGGGCTTGATCTTCTTGAACGCGATGCGCTGCACGAACAGGCGCTTGCAGGCGAACAGCACGGCCAGCCGGTCGTGTTCGCCGGCCGCCGCGCGAATCTCTGCGCCGATGCCGAACAGCAGCCCCAGAAAGTCCTGAAGGTGCGGCGCCAGGTCCAGGATCAGCGCGGATTCGGCCTTGCGATCCAGGTCGAACGGCTCCGCCCGGGCCGCCCTCACGCGTTCCGCCAGGGTGTCATCGGCCGCGCGCAGATGCTCCATGAACACACCGTCCAGACGGGCCAGCCCCGCCTTGTCATGAAAATCAGCGAAGGACAGGCCGAAACCGGGCTGAAACGGCGTCGCGGCGGCGAAAGCACTGTGGTTCATGGGGCTGGTATCCGGGTGACTGACGACGGACGGAACGGGCACCCCGACAGGATGGCCGACAGGGACGCACAACGGCACGGGACCGGTTCGATCGCCGTCGCGCGCGCGTGTTCTGCCACAGGCAAAGCGACAGGGGAACGCCCAATCTGGCAGGCGAGGCCCGCGCCGGGTGCGGATCATGGAGCGCCCCCGGGCCGCGCCGCGGCGTTCATGGCCATGGCGGACCCCCCGGCTGAATGGTATAGTCTGCGGTCGCAGTCGCGACCAGGAAGGGACCATAACTGACATGACCGTGGTTTGGACGGATGAACGGGTCGAGGAACTCAAGCGCCTCTGGGGCGAGGGCCTGACCACCGGCGAGATCGGCAAGGCGCTGGAAGTCTCGAAAAATGCCGTGGTGGGCAAGGCGCACCGGTTGGGCCTGAAGGGGCGGCCGTCCCCGATCAAGCGGGGCAAGGCACAGCGCGCCAAGGCGGAGCCCAAGATCCGCTCGGTCATCGAGTTGTCGGCCCACACCTGCCGCTGGCCCATCGGCGACCCGCGCGAACCGGGGTTTCACTTCTGCGGCAAACCGGCGATGAGCGGCAAGCCGTACTGCGCCGAACACGCAGCCGTTGCCTATGTCAACTCTTCCTCCAGCCGGTCCGGCGGCGGGTCCAACGCGGGCTCTTCGTCGTCGAGCCAGGCGGCAACCCCGGCGGCCCGATCGGCGGCGGCCGGCTCTGCCAAGGGCGAGACCACCGCCTGATCGGCGCCGCGCCTTGCGCGCCGGTCTGCACCGCGCCGGCGTTGGTCCGCTTGTCCGACACCGCACCTCCCCTTCTCCACCCGATACGCGGCGGCACCCCAGGCCGGCCGGCGACCCGAGAGTCCTGAGCATGTCCAGTGTCGTCCGCAGCGCCCGCGCCCCCTGCCCTCGTGCCGTCGCTCCGGGTGAAGCCGGGCGCCGCTTTCCGGACCCGCGGGCGCGATCCGTGGCCGTGCTGCTGACCGCCCTGGTGGCGTTCGGACCGGTTTCGACGGACCTCTACCTGCCTTCCCTGCCGGCGATGGTGCAGGCCCTGGACACCACCGTCAGCAGCGCCCAGCTTACCCTGTCCATGTTCATGGCCGGCTTCGCCCTGGGCATGCTGATCTATGGGCCGCTGTCGGACCGCTTCGGCCGTCGCCCGGTGCTGATCGGCGGCATCCTGCTTTACGTGGCAGCGTCGATCGCCTGCGTGTTCGCTCAGGGTATCGACGCCCTGGTGACGGCTCGGTTCTTTCAGGCGCTGGGGGCGTGCTGCGGACCCGTCATCGGCCGCGCCGTCGTGCGCGACATCCATGATCGCGCGCAGGCGGCGCGCATGCTTTCGCTGATGGCCTCGGCGATGGCCCTGGCCCCTGCGGTGGCGCCGATCCTGGGCGGATGGCTGTTCACCCTGCTGGGCTGGCGCGCGAATTTTGTCGTCCTGACCCTCTTCGGGGTGGGCGTCCTGGCCGCCACCTGGCTGCTGTTGGCCGAGACCAACGCGCGCCTGGACCGGGGCGCGACCCGTCCCACGCGGATCCTGGCAAACTTCGCCTGGCTGCTGCGAAGCCGTATCTTCCTGGGCTACACGCTGGTGGTCAGCTTCGGATTCGCCGGCCTGTTCTCGTTCATCAGCGGATCGTCGTTCGTGTTGATCGGTGTGTTGGGCGTGGCGCCCGAACACTTCGGGTTTGCCTTCATGGCAGTGGTCGCGGGCTACATTCTGGGAGCGTCCACCGGCGGTCGCTGGAGCGGCCGCGTGGGCCTGGAACGCCTGATCCTGGCCGGCACCATCGTGTGTGCGCTGGCCGGGACCCTGGCCGCCGGTCTGGCGTGGTCGGGGGTGCAGAGCGTGGCTGCGTTGATCCCGTTTGTCAGTCTGTACTTCTTCGCCGTGGCCTGGATCATTCCCCTGGGCACGGCCGGTGCCATGGCGCCCTTTCCGCATGTGGCCGGTTCGGTTTCGTCCCTTCTTGGCTTTATCCAAATATCGGTGGGTTCGACCGCCGGCTATCTGGTCGGCGCCCTGCATGACGGCAGCACGCGCACACTGACGACGGTCATGGCGCTCATGGGTGGTTGCGCCGTGCTGGCGTTTGTGACGCTGGTGCGTGTGCCGACCGGGACGGCGGTCGAGGGCGGCGGCGACACGGACGGCGCCGGGACGTGACGCAGGCGGAGACGAAAGCCGACGGCTACACCTCCCTCACGTCCAGAACGCCCGGCACCGCCCGCAGCGCCATCAGCGTCTCGGGCACCAGCCGATGGCCTTGCGGCAGTTCCAGTTCGACCTCGCGATCGGCCGTGCGCGGCACCACGAAGACCTTTTTCCGCCCCCTCGGGTCGTTTCCCAGAATCTCGCGCACCCGCTCCAGCGGACCGGGCTCGCCCAGATAGATCTTCAACTGCTCCACCGTTCGCGCCACCGCGCTGTCAAGCGCATCGACGGCTTGTGCCATCAACCGGATGTCGTCTTCGCCCTCCTGACGCACATCCACGGATACCAGCAAAGGCTGTTCCGAATCAAGCAACTCGCGCGATGCGTTCAGGACCTCGGAAAACACCACGGCCTCCAGGGTGGCGCTGGCGTCCGACAGTTCCACAAAGGCATAGCGGTTGCCGCTTTTTCCGGTGCGTTCCTTGCGGGCGCCGGCGACCACGGCCACGCGCATGGGACTGCGCCCGCCCTGGCGCAACACGCGCGCCAGGTCGCCCAGCGCCACCACCCCCAGCCGTTCCAGAGCGCTGCCATAGCTGTCGAGCGGGTGAGCCGAAAGATAAAAGCCCAGCGCCTCGCGCTCCATGCGCAGGCGCTCCATGGGCGGCCAGTCCGAACGCGCCGGCAGCGGCAGATCCGGCACCGCCTCGGCGCTGCCGAAAAGGTTGACCTGGCTCGACGCGCGTTCCTCGGCCGCGCTCTGGGCGTGTCGCATGATGGTGTCTACGGCCTCGAACATGCGCGCACGATTGGGGTTCAGGCTGTCCAGCGCGCCCGCCTTGATCAGGTTTTCCAGAAGCCGCTTGTTGACCGCGCGGGTATCCAGCCTGCGGGCGAAATCGGCCAGGTCGCGGAACGGCCCGTTGGCCTCGCGTTCCGCCACCAGGGCAGCCATGGCCTGCTCGCCGACCGTCTTGACCGCCGCCAGGGCATGGCGGACGGCACCGTCCTCGACGGCGAATGTCACGCCCGACCGGTTGACGTCCGGCCCCAGCAGGGGAATCCCCAGACGGGTCAATTCGGTCTTGAAGGCGCCCAGCTTATCGGTGTTGTGCATGTCGAAAGTCATGGTGGCCGCCATGAAGGCCACCGGATGGTTGGCCTT
Source organism: uncultured Roseospira sp. (assembly GCA_964346035.1). GTDB lineage: Bacteria > Pseudomonadota > Alphaproteobacteria > Rhodospirillales > Rhodospirillaceae > Rhodospira. The sequence goes on from CAYFTQ010000161.1 coordinate 4,987, forward strand.
CATCCAGGCTGTCTGGTAGGCCACCAGGGCATAAGCGGCGGCGTGCGACTTGTTGAAGCCGTACCCGGCGAACTTGGCGATCTGGTCGAATATTTCCGAAGCCTTGGCGGCACTGAGACCGCGGGCCTCGGCGCCTTCACTGAACAGGGCGCGCTGTTTGTCCATTTCGGCCTGGATCTTCTTGCCCATGGCGCGGCGCAGCAGATCGGCGCCGCCCAGGCTGTAGCCGGCCAGGGCCTGCGCCGCCTGCATGACCTGTTCCTGATAGATCATGATGCCGTATGTCTCGCGCAGGATGGGTTCGAGCTGCTCGTGCAGGTACTCGACCGGTTCCTGGCCCTGCTTGCGCCGGACATAGCTGGGAATGTTGTCCATCGGCCCAGGCCGGTAGAGCGCCACCACGGCGATGATGTCCTCCAGCGTGTCCGGCTTCAGGTTGCGCAGGACGTCGCGCATGCCCGTGCTTTCAAGCTGGAACACGCCGGCGGTCTCACCCCGCCCCAGCATGTCATAGGTGCGCCGGTCGTCCAGCGGCAGCGCCGACAGGTCGGGCCGCGCCTCGGCCCCGATCAGGCGCACCGCTGTATCCAGCACCGACAGGGTCTTCAGGCCCAGGAAGTCGAACTTCACCAGACCGGCCTGTTCCACCCATTTCATATTGTACTGGGTCACCGGCATCTGGGCATTGGGATCGCGGTACAACGCCACCAACTCGGTCAAGGGCCGGTCACTGATCACCACGCCCGCAGCATGGGTCGAGGCATGGCTGTACAGGCCCTCCAGTTTGGTACCGATGTCCAGCATGCGCGCGACCTGTTCGTTCTCGCGCCGCAACTCGCGCAAACGGGGTTCGCCGGCAATGGCCTGCGGCAGGGTCACCGGCTGGGCCGGGTTGTTGGGAACCATCTTGCAGATCTTGTCCACGAAACCGAGCGGCATCTGCAGAACACGCCCGACGGAACGCAGCACGGCGCGCGCCTGGAGTTTGCCGAAGGTGATGATCTGGGCGACGCGGTCGGCGCCATAGGTTTCCTGGACGTACTGGATCACCTCGCCGCGCCGTTCCTGGCAGAAGTCGATGTCGAAATCCGGCATCGAGACGCGCTCGGGGTTCAGGAAGCGCTCGAACAGCAGGTTGAGGCGGATCGGGTCCAGATCCGTGATGGTCAGTGCCCAGGCCACCACCGAGCCGGCACCGGACCCGCGCCCCGGGCCGACCGGGATGCCGTTGTCCTTGGCCCACTGGATGAAGTCCGCGACGATGAG
>CAYFTQ010000162.1:0-6227 GCA_964346035.1 uncultured Roseospira sp.
AACATGTTGGCGGTGTCGATGCCGAAGGCGGACACCGCTTCGCCGTTGGTGGACAGGGCGGCGAAGTGGTTCGCCACCGCGCCCTCGCCCAGGGCGGCCGTCAGCCAGGCGCGCGCGGTGTGGGCATTGGTCAGCGTCTCCTGTGTGGTGAAGGTCTTGGAGGCGACCAGGAACAGCGTGGTTTCCGGGTTCAGGCCGCGCAAGGTCTCGGCCATATGGGTGCCGTCTACGTTGGAGACGAAATGCGGCCGGATGCGTGCGTGCCAGTAGGGCCTGAGGGCCTCGGCCACCATCACCGGCCCCAGATCGCTGCCGCCGATGCCGATGTTGACGACGTCCGTGACCGGCTTGCCGGTGGCGCCGGTCCAGGTGCCATCGCGAACGGCGTCGCTGAACGCCCGCATCTGGTCCAGCACGCGGTTGACCTCGGCCATGACGTCGGCCCCGTCCACCATGATGGGACGGTTGGAGCGGTTGCGCAGGGCGATATGAAGAACGGCGCGACCCTCGGTCGTGTTGATGGCGGTTCCGGCGAACATGGCGTCGCGCAGGGCCTCGACTCCGGCCTCGCGCGCCAGATCGAACAGCAGGCCCATGGTTTCGTCGCTGATGCGGTTCTTGGAATAGTCCAGCAGCAGGTCGCCCAGATGCAGCGAATAGCGGTCGAACCGCCCCGGATCGGCGTCGAACAGGTCGCGAAGGCGGGTGTCGGCAAGGGCATCGCGGTGGGCGGCCAGCGCCCGCCAGGCCGGGCCGTCTGCAAGCGCGGCGGGGGCAGGCGCGGGGGGGGCAGCGGAAGAGCGCGCGCGGGGCATGGGGCCTCCAGGATACGGGACGGCAAGGGCTCGAACCCAAGTTGAATCCGGACTCAAACACGAACATAAACATGGAGGGGGCCGCGAAAACCGGCCGGGGCGGGTAAACCATGGCCCGATGCCGGCAACCGATGGCGACCCGTCCAGCCGACAGTCTAGCCCGGAATGCCCCCCGGCACGAGACCCGTGATCATGGTTGTATGGGTATATGGGGTCAGGCTGCGGCGGGGCACCGTATTCTGGCGACTGTTCCACGGGGCTGGCGCGCCAGGCGAAAATGCACCCCATGCGTCGCGGACTGTTGCAGTGGCGCCACGGCCGCTGCCCAATACCCGTCTGCGCCGCCTTGCGCGGTTCTCGACATTGCGCCATGCCCGTCGCCCGGGTATCACGATAGAGTGAGTTGAGGCTTCGGGCGGTCGCGTGCCGGCCGGGTCAGCATTGTCCGCGTCGGGCCGGCGGCCCGGGTCGCTCTGGCGGACCCGGACTGGCCCATGCCGTTTCGTGGGGGCTGTGACCGCGATGGATCGGAGGAAGGCTGTGGTGGGATTGAACAACGACAAGACGGCCAGCCGTCGCGGCCCGCGCGCGGTGCTGACCGCCAGCGTCGCGGCCCTGGCCCTGACGGCCTGCGCCGATCCGGGCGGAGACCTCGGCGCGGGACCATCTGGCGCGCCACCGGTCGGGACCGAGGCCGCCGCCGTCGCGCCCCGCAGCTTGGCCGCCAGCCCGGACCCCGCACCGACTCCGACGACCCTGGCCAACACGACCCTGGCCTCTACAGCGCCGGCCGCGTCCGGCCCTGGCGCGGCGCCGGTCGGCACCCGGCCGATGACGGCATCGCTGTCGGCGGCGCCCGGCGGCCAGCTCGCGGCGCTGGCGCAGACCGCCCCCAATATGGACGACCCCTACGCCGGGGACGAGCAGCTTGTGGCCGATCCGTTCGAGGACTGGAACCGCTACGTTTTCAGCCTCAATACGCTGATCTACATGTTCATGCAGCCGGTCATTGCCCCCTATGGGGTGCTGCCGGACGAGCGCAAGGAAAACGTGGACAACTTCCTGCACAATCTGTCCACTCCGATCATTCTGCTCAACGATCTGCTTCAGGGTGATGTCGATCGCGCCTGGGTGACGACGCAACGCTTCGCCGTCAACTCGACGGCCGGCGGTCTTGGCTTCTTTGACGTCGCCGAGGGCCTGGACCTGCCCAAGCATGATGAGGACTTCGGCCAGACCCTTGGTGTCTGGGGTATCGGCGACGGCCCCTACATGGTCTACCCGTTGTTCGGCCCCAGCAATCCGCGCGATGGCTTCGGCAGCGCCGTGGACATGGTGACCAACCCGCTGTTCTGGCTGGCCGGTCCGACCGGCGAGGTCATGTCGAACGTGCACACCTACGCCACGGTCTCCAGCCAGTTGGGCGGCAACGTCAACCGTATGGAGCAGATCCGTTCCGGTTCGCTGGACTTCTACGCCGCCATTCGCAGCCTATACATCCAGTCGCGCCGCGCCGCCATTGCCAACCAGGAAGGGGACCCGATCGGATCGGCGCCGGCCATGACGGAGGTGCCGGTGACGGACGAAATGGGTCCGGAAGAGGCCACGCTGGGCGTCGTCTCCGCTATCGACGGCTAGGGCATCGACCGGGTGCGCCGAACGCCGTCAAGGGGCCACCCTTGACGCAGCCGGTCTCATGATGGCTGGACGACCATGGACCGGGCGGCCCCGGTGGCGGCGATGACCGGGTCCGGGTTCAGTAGCGTTCCGGGTTGCCTTTCACCAGCCGGTCCCGCCGCACCTCATAGCTGTGGTTGGTTCCGGAGGCTGCCGAAAACGTAACCGCCCCCGGGCCGACCGACACGCGCCAGCACTGGCGGCGCTCGTCGTCCCAGTCCCCCCAGGTGACGCAGGTCACGCCCGTTTCGGGCACGGACCACGATCCGGCATCGGAATCGTCACCCCAGTCGCCGGTGCGCTGCCCCCGGATGGCGCCGGTCTCGTCGCGATAATAGGCATAGCGGCCGCCGCCTTCGGGGAGAGTCCCGTATTCCGTCGTTCCGGCCAGCGTGGACCAGAGCGCGCCGTCCGCCGTGGAGGCGGGCTCGCCGCCAGGGCCCGATTGTGCGCCGGTCTGGCTACAGGCCGACAGGCTCAGCGCCGTGGCGACCGCGCCCACGGTTGCCAACGCCGGACCGAAACCGCTTCCGATGTGTGTCATGAGGGCTCTCCTTGGTTCACCGCGACCCCAATAATGATGTGCTCGGGCAGGCGCGAGGCCGCGCACGTTGCATGTGTGCGTCGGTGCGGCCCGGTTCAAGGCGGACGCGGGGCCACGTCGGGCGTCCGGCCCGTGGCGCTTACAGGATCACCGGGTCCAGCCCGAACGAGCGCGGCAGCAGCAGGAACAGCCGTCCCGGTCGGGCCATGCGCCCGGCCTGATCGAATGCGGCCTCGCCGCTGCCCCAGAAAACATCGCCGCGATTGAGTCCCTTGATGGCCGCGCCGGTGTCCTGCGCGGCCACCAGGCGTTGCAGCGGCGCCCCATCGGGACCGCGCGTGTCAAGCCACACCAGCGCGCCCAGCGGAATGACGGTCGGGTCCACCGCCAGGCTGCGCAGGGGCGTCAGCGGCACGGAAAAGGCCCCGATCGGGCCATCGCCCGTGATCTCTCGGAAAAAGATATAGCGCGGGTTCTGTCGCATCAACGCGCGGGCCTGCTCCGGATTGGCCTTGAGCCAGGCCCGGATGGCCGGCATCGAGGCGCCATCGGCCAGACCCCGGTCTCGCAACACTCCGCCGATGCCAACGAACGGTTGGCCGTTGTTGGCGGCGTAGCCGATCCGGGTCGTCGAGCCGTCGGGCAGGGTGACGCGGCCGGAGCCCTGGATGTGCAGGATGTGCAGATCAACCGCGTCGTCGGCCCAGAACAGAACCGGAGCCTTGCCGTCGAGCGCGCCGGCTTCTATGGCGGCACGGTCCGGATAGGGCGTGCCGTCGCTGCTGCGGCCCTGGCCCTCGACCGTCACCAGATCGTCCGGAACGCCGTGAACGGGCACTTGATAGGGACCGTGGCGCGTGCGCGCGGCGCGGATGTCGGCCTCGTAATAGCCCGTGAACAGCCCGGGCGCGTCGGTATCGGTGCTGGTGACGGCGTAGGGTTGGAAGGTGCGTTCTATGAAGGCCCGAAAGCTGGGGGCATGGCCGGGCGGTACCCGCTCCAGCCGGCGGCAGACATGGCGCCAGGCTGCCACCCGTCCGACGATGGGACGCAGCGCGTCACGCGGGTTCGCCGCCATCGAGCGATCGGCGGGAAGCGCCGCGAACCGTTCACAGCTTTGCGCCAGGGCGGGACGGACCTCCGCCAGACGGTCTTCCGCCCAGCCCGGCAGGGCGTCATAAGTGACCGGGGTATAGACGGGTTGAGGCGGCGGCGCCAGGCGCGGCGCGCACGACCACGCCATCAGACCGACCAGAACCAGCGCCAGCACCGCGACGGCGATGCTGGTCCCCTGCCGATACACGGTTGGAACCCGTTCCCAGCGGCGCAGGGCGCGTTCCGAGGCCATGATCCAGCGACGCCGCAACGCGCGCACGGCGCGCCGACGTTGCACATGGTCACGTTGGCGCGGCCAGCCCGGCACCATGGGCCTAGTCTTCGTCAGGGGTCCGGGTTGCCACCAGGGACCAGTTCGGATCGCGCGAGCCGGTGTCGCGGGCGAAGGTCCAGACGTCGTTGACCTTGGCGATGTGGTCCGCATCACCATCGGCCACCGACCCGTCCCCGGCCCGAACAACATTGACCTGATCGGAAACGAACTCGACGGTGACAAAAGCCACGCCGTCCTCGACCCGGGCATCCTGAAGGGTCACGCTCTTGACGCCCAGCAACTCGGTTTCCATCGTCTCGCCGGCGTTCTCGCGCTCGTCGATGGCCTGGGCGAAGCCCTCGAACACCTCGTCGGACAGCAGGGGCCGCAGCGCGTCCTTGTCGCCCTTGGCAAAGGCCGCCACGATCATTTCGAACGCGCCGCGCGCGCCCCCCAGAAACGTCTCCGGATCAAAGTCCGGATCGGCGGCGCGAACCTGGGCGACGCCGGGCGGCCCGGCACTCGCCTCCGCCTCGTCCGCAGACGACTCGTCGCCCCGGCGCCGCGTGGGCAGATCGACAACCGTGTCGTCGCGCTCCTCGCGGCTGCGGCCGCGCGCGTCGAACGGCGAGCCCCGTTGCTTTTCGTTGCCCGTTCGCTTGCCCAGCACGCTGCGCAGCCGCAGCACCAGGAACGCCGCGATCATGGCGAAGAATATGATGTCGATGAACTGGAAGCTGTCGCCCATGAGTGTTCGAAACTCGCCGGCTTGGGCCATGGACCCGGTCAGGGGGCGCGGCCCGTGGTGAAGTTGCACAAGGTCGGGGCGCGGGCCGCCCTCACTGTCACCCCGGCGCCCTGGCCGGCCACCGGCGGCGAGACCTGGCGCGCCGGCCGGCCCGCGAAGACGGGGCTGACGGTTCGGACCGTCCCGACCCAACCGGCCGCAACGCTTTCGTTCAAGCTAGCAAGCCGGACCCCGTCCCATCAAGGGTTAGAGATGCCCCGGCCGCCGCCACCCCTTAGATGGGTTGTCCGGCCGCCGCCGGCAAGGCCGGCGCCACCCTGGCGGACTCCGCAACGCCGAAACGGCGCCGGTCACAGTGGCGCGGTGCGCGCGGACTGTTGCGGTCGCGCCGTTCGCGCCCCATCCTTGCGGGGTGACGGCACATCGGCGTGGACAAGGGTCTTGTGATGCCTCTGCTTCTTTTCCTGGCGTTCGTTGGGGTTCCGATCCTTGAGATCGCCCTGTTCATCCAGATCGGCGGCGCCATCGGCCTGGGCTGGACCCTGGCCCTGGTGGTGCTGACCGCCCTGGCCGGGACTGTGCTGCTGCGGGCGCAGGGCCTGGCCACTCTGGGGCGGGCCCGCACCAGCCTGGATCGCGGCGCACTGCCCGTGCGCGAGGTGTTCGACGGCGCCTGCCTGCTGATTGGCGGGGCGCTGCTGCTGACGCCGGGCTTCTTCACCGACAGCGTCGGCTTTTTGCTGCTGCTGCCGCCGGTAAGGGGTTTGCTGCTGGCCCGGCTGCGCCAGAGCGGCCGCTTTCAGGTTTACGCCGCCGGACCCGGACACGCCGGTATGGGCATGCATGCCGAATCGGGGCCGGGGACCGGCGCGGATCAGGGCCGCGCCCCGGACGGCAGCCCGGTGATCGAGGGCGAGTTCGAGGACGTCGGTCCGCCGCGTCCGACCCGTTGGTCCGGCACCGATCGTGACTCGAACGCCTGACCGCCAGGGTGGCCCCTGACCGCAAGCGTGGATCATGCCGAATCGGGTGCGCGGGTCTCGAACAAGACTCGGTTCGCGCCGTGGGTGCAGG